>NZ_JAFLWU010000007.1:0-210834 GCF_017316265.1 Pseudomonas sp. Marseille-Q1929 | reverse complement strand
GGCGCCCAGATTATTCCATTTGCGGGGTTCAGTAGAACACGCTCGAAAAACCTAAAAATAGTTACTAAGGTTAAAGCATTGAATTACATTGATAAAATCAAAGCTAACGGTTAATTAGGGTCCAGAAGCAACGAACACCAGCAGGTCCGCTGCCGACAACGGCGCCATATGGCGCAGCAACACGGCGATGGACGTACCGCTGAACAGTTCCACATGCCCGAGGGCCTTTGGATTGCTCAAGCGACGCAGCATGTTTGGCAGGCGCTGCATGATCGGTTGCAAGGCCTGTACCAGCACCGGGCAATCATCGATGGCGACGATGTCCTGGCTGGCGACCGCGCGAAAACCTACCTCCAGATGTTTCGCCTTGGCATCCCAGCGCACCGCCACGCGGGCACGGCGGCGGTAGCCGAATTCTGGCCCGCTCAACGGCGCAGCCCACTCTTGCGGTTCGACACCGGCCACGCGCGACAGTTGCTCAGCGAGCATGCGCTGTTTCAGGGCAAGCTGTTCGTCATGGGGCAAGTGCTGCACGCTGCAACCGCCACAGCGGCCAACGTGGGCGCACGGCGCCGGGCGGCGCAGTTCGCTGACCTTGAACACCCGTTCGGTGCGCGCCTCGACCACTTTGCCGTGAGCGCCCAACACCCGTGCTTCGACTTCTTCGCCGGCCAGCGCGCCATTCACAAACCAGGTGCGGCCTTCGAAAAACACGATGCCACGGCCGTCATTGGCCAGGCGCTCGATGGTCAGGCGTTGTTTCTTGCCCACCGGAATCTGCGGGGCGCGGCTGCCGCCCGTCGGTTGGAAGCGCAGGCCTCTCTCGTGCTTGGCCATCAGTTGGGTTCGTCGAAAATGCCGGTCGACAAGTAACGGTCGCCTCGGTCACAGATGATCGCGACGATCACCGCATTTTCCACTTCCTTGGACAAGCGCAACATACCCGCGACAGCGCCACCGGAGGACACGCCGCAGAAGATGCCTTCTTCACGGGCCAGGCGGCGCGTGGTGTCTTCGGCTTCACGCTGGGCCATGTCGATGATGCGGTCCACACGCGTGGCGTTGTAGATCTTCGGCAGATATTCCTCGGGCCAGCGGCGGATACCGGGGATGGCCGCGCCTTCCATCGGTTGCAGGCCGACGATCTGGATCGCCGGGTTCTGCTCCTTGAGGTAGCGCGAGTTGCCCATGATGGTACCGGTGGTGCCCATGGAGCTGACGAAATGGGTGATGGTGCCCCCGGTCTGGCGCCAGATTTCCGGGCCCGTGGTGGTGTAGTGCGCCTCGGGATTGTCCCCGTTGGCAAACTGGTCCAGCACCTGGCCACGACCTTCGGCGGCCATGCGCTCGGCGAGGTCGCGGGCGCCTTCCATACCCTCTTCCTGGGTCACCAGCACCAGTTCGGCGCCATAGGCGGTCATCGCCGCCTTGCGTTCGGCGCTGCCGTTGTCGGGCATGATCAGCACCATCTTGTAACCCTTGATCGCGGCGGCCATGGCCAGGGCGATCCCGGTGTTACCCGAGGTGGCTTCGATCAGGGTGTCGCCGGGCTTGATCTGCCCGCGCAGTTCGGCGCGGGTGATCATCGACAGCGCCGGGCGGTCTTTGACCGAGCCAGCCGGGTTGTTCCCTTCAAGCTTGAGCAACAGGGTATTGCTGGTTTCACCCGCCATGCGTTGCAAGCGGACCAGGGGCGTGTTGCCGACGCAATCGGCGATTGTTGGGTACTGCAAGGTCATGGCGTATTCGCAATCCAGACTGCGGGGCGCACATCATACCGGGAAAGGTCGGCGGGCCATATCACGCAAAGTGCGGTGCTTATGGCTTATAGGAATAAGCCGGTCATGCGCCGGCAGGGCCATCGCCATGGTTTCGCTGAAACACTTCATCGCCCATCGCCATAATCTGGCCGTCGATCAACGCCTCGAAGGGCTTGAGCAACGCGTCAAACGATCGCGGTGCTTCCAATACCTGCAAGGCCTGCGCAATCGCTTCAATGGTGGACAAGGCCCCCGGTGCCGGCGCCTTGCGCAGCCGATAGCGGGAAACACCGCCCGCGGCCAGGGTGACCCGAGGCAATGCGGCCAGCAACGGGTTGAGGTGCAACATCTTGCGCGCCTTGCGCCAAGTGCCGTCAGGGACTACCAGCAGCAGCGGCTCATCGGACGATGCGTAGGCCTGCAACAGTTGGGCATCATCGGCCGGAAACAACAGTCGCGCCTGATAACCGGGCACGCTCAATAGCGTCGGCAAGTCCTCAAACACCTCGCCCACCACCAACTGCGCATTGTTCAGCCCCAACGCCGCCAAGCGTGCGGTGTTCAGCGCATGGTTGACCTCGCTCGGATGCTGCAACAGCAACACGCGGGTGCGGCTGTCGAGACTGGGGATCAGCGCGCACAGGCAGTGGGTGACGGGGCGCAGGCAGCGGGGGCATTGGGGTCTGGACATGTTTTTTCAGGCCTGGTTTAGCTGGGTCTTGAGCAGATCGCGGAAGGTCTGGATCAGCGGTTCGCGGCTACGGCCCCGGCGCATGATCATCGAGAACGGCGCCTGATAGCCAAAGGTGGCTGGCAGCAATACGCGCAGATCACCTTTGTCGGCCCAGGCCTGGGCGTAGTGTTCTGGGAGATAGCCGATGTAGGCGCCGGAGAGCACCAGGATCAGCTGCGCCTCCATACTTTCCACCGTAGCCGCGCTGTGCTTGAAGCCATGGCGCGCCAGCTCCGCCTGGCTCCAGTAACCGCGGCCGACCATGCGTTGCTGGGTGATCACTTGTTCGGGGATGCGCCGTTCATTGAATAAAGGATGCCGGGTGCTGCAATACAGCCAGTGCTGTTCACGGTAAAGCGGCATGTAGATCAAGCCGCTCATGCGATTGGAAAAGGCGCCGATGGCCAGGTCCAGGCGGTTGTCCTGCACGCCGAGTTGCAGTTCGTAGGGGCTCATCACCGACAAATGCAGGTGCACCGCCGGGTGTTCCAGGCTGTAGGCACCAATCACTTCGGCGAACGGCAGGGCCTTGTCGCTGACGGTGGAGTCGAGCACGCCGAGCTTGAGGGTGCCGCGCAACTCGCCTTTCAACGCGGCGGCGTACTGCTCGAAGCCTTCCAGCTCGCCCAGCAGGCGCAAGGTCTCTTGATGGAACAGCTCGCCTTTGCTGGTCAGGCTGAACCCGCCGCGGCCACGATGGCATAGCACCAGGCCCAACGCTGACTCCAGTTGGCTCATATAGGTGCTGATGGCCGATGTGGACAGGTTGAGTTCGTGCTGGGCGTTGGCGAACCCCTGGTGACGCACGACGCTGACGAAGATGCGCAGGAGTTTCAGGTCGGGCAAGGCGTTGGCCATGGGGTCTCCGGTGGCACACACATAATCCTGTGGGAGCGGAGTTTACCCCAGGCATTAGTTTAGAAAAATCTGAACTAAGTATTTGCCCCTGCCGATTCTTCCATCGCGGGGTATTTCGCAGAATCGGCCTCTAATAAACAAAACAACGATGAGGCACTCCCGTGGACAAGATTTTCCACCAACCACTGGGCGGCAACGAAATGCCGCGCTTTGCCGGCATCGCCACCATGATGCGACTCCCCCACCTGCAAACCGCCAAGGGCCTGGACGCCGCCTTTATCGGCGTGCCCCTGGACATCGGCACCTCGCTGCGCGCCGGCACCCGCTTCGGGCCGCGTGAAATCCGCGCTGAATCGGTGATGATCCGCCCGTACAACATGGCCACCGGTGCCGCCCCGTTCGACTCGCTGTCGGTGGCCGATATCGGCGACGTGGCGATCAACACCTTCAACCTCCTCGACGCCGTGCGCATCATCGAAGAAGCCTACGACGAGATCCTCGAACACGATGTGATCCCGATGACCCTCGGCGGCGACCACACCATCACCCTGCCGATCCTGCGGGCGATCCACAAGAAACACGGCAAGGTCGGCCTGGTGCACATCGATGCCCACGCCGATGTGAACGACCATATGTTCGGCGAGAAAATCGCCCACGGCACCACCTTCCGCCGTGCGGTGGAAGAAGGCCTGCTCGATTGCGACCGCGTCGTGCAAATCGGCCTGCGCGCCCAGGGCTATACCGCCGAAGACTTCAACTGGAGCCGTAAACAGGGGTTCCGCGTGGTCCAGGCCGAAGAATGCTGGCACCACTCCCTCGCGCCGTTGATGGCCGAAGTGCGCGAAAAAGTCGGCGGCGGCCCGGTGTACCTGAGCTTTGACATCGACGGCATCGACCCCGCCTGGGCGCCCGGCACCGGCACCCCGGAAATCGGCGGGCTGACCACCATCCAGGCCATCGAGATCATTCGCGGCTGCCAGGGCCTCGACTTGGTTGGTTGCGATTTGGTAGAAGTTTCACCGCCTTACGACACCACCGGCAACACCTCGCTGCTCGGCGCCAACCTGCTGTACGAGATGCTCTGCGTACTGCCTGGCGTGGCGCATCGCTGATGAGCGCCCGCGAGGTGCTGCAAGCCGCCGCCGACCTGGTGGCGGCCTTCGCCCGCAATGACCGCGCCGCCTACTTCGGCGCGTTTACGGCCGATGCCAGCTTTGTGTTCTACACCCTGCCCCAGCCACTGCTCAGTCGCGATGCCTACCAGGCAGTGTGGGACAGCTGGCGCCGGGACGAGGGGTTCGAGGTGCTGTCGTGCACGTCGAGCAACGCCTTTGTCAGCCTGCAAGGTGACGTGGCGATTTTTGTGCATGACGTGGCCACCGAACTGCGCATGCAAGGGGAGCAATTTTTTAGCCAGGAACGCGAGACCATTGTCTTCAAACGGCAAGGATCTCGCACAGAACAAAAAGAAGGCCTGTGGCTGGCCTGTCACGAACATTTGTCCGCTATGCCGGAAGGGCTGCCGCCCCCTTAGCCAATGTGATCGGAGCTGATCATGAATAATAAAAACAACGATAAAAGTATTCGCAAGATAGAAACCAACGGGGTCGAACAGATCCCGGACCATGAACGTACCGCCGGCCCCAAGGATCTGTTCCGCCTGATCTTCGGCGGTGCCAATACCTTTGCCACCGCCGTGCTGGGTTCCTTTCCCGTGCTGTTCGGCCTGTCGTTCCAGGCCGGGGTCTGGGCGATTGTGCTGGGCGTGCTGGTGGGCGCGCTGATCCTGGCGCCCATGGGCCTGTTCGGGCCGATCAACGGCACCAATAACGCCGTGTCCTCCGGTGCGCACTTCGGCGTGCACGGGCGGATCGTCGGCTCGTTTCTGTCGTTGCTGACGGCAATTGCCTTCTTCTCATTGTCAGTGTGGAGCTCAGGCGATGCGCTGGTAGGCGGTGCGAAACGGCTGATCGGCCTGCCGGAAACCGACCTGACCCTGGGCCTGGCCTACGGCGTGTTCGCGATTCTGGTGCTGACCGTGTGCATCTACGGTTTTCGCTTCATGCTGTGGGTCAACCGCATCGCGGTGTGGGCGGCGAGTTTGCTGTTTTTGCTGGGCATCTTCGCCTTTGCGCCGGCCTTCGACAGCCACTTCGCCGGCAGTGTCGCCCTGGGCCAGAGCGGCTTTTGGGCGGCGTTTATCGGTGCGGCGCTGGTGGCCATGAGCAACCCGATTTCCTTCGGCGCGTTCCTCGGTGACTGGTCGCGCTACATCCCGCGTGAGACGCCGAAAATACGCATCATGCTGGCCGTAGTGCTGGCGCAAATCGCCACCTTGATTCCGTTCCTGTTCGGCCTGGCCACCGCGACCATCGTGGCGATCAAGGCACCGGACTACATCGCGGCCAACAACTACGTCGGCGGTTTGCTGGCGGTGGCGCCGAGCTGGTTCTTCCTGCCGGTGTGCCTGATCGCCGTGATTGGCGGCATGTCCACCGGCACCACGTCGCTGTATGGCACGGGGTTGGACATGTCCAGCGTGTTCCCGCGCCTGCTGTCGCGGGTCAAGGCCACGCTGCTGATCGGGGTGATGTCGATTGCCTTCATCTTTATCGGACGTTTCGCCGCCAACCTGGTGCAAAGCGTATCGACCTTCGCCGTGCTGATCATCACCTGCACCACGCCGTGGATGGTGATGATGATCATCGGCCTGATCGTGCGCCGCGGCTTCTACTGCCCGGATGACTTGCAGGTGTTTACCCGCGGTGAGACGGGCGGGCGCTACTGGTTCAGCCATGGCTGGAACTGGCGCGGGCTGGGGGCGTGGATACCGAGTGCGTTGGTGGGGCTGTGCTTCGTCAACTTGCCGGGGCAGTTTGTCGGGCCGCTGGGCAACTTGGCGGATGGCATTGATATCAGCTTGCCGGTGACGTTGGGGTTGGCGTCGGTGGTGTATCTGACCTTGCTGCGCGTTTTTCCTGAGCCGGCCGCGGTGTATGGGCCAGCGGGAGCAAGCTCCCTCGCCACAGGACGTTCACTCACCACCGCCCACTCCCCTACCTAAAAATAAAATCGGAGAACCGCCGTCATGGCTTTGGATTTATTCGTCGTACTCATCTACGCCGCCGGCATGCTTGTGCTCGGCTATTTCGGCATGCGCCGCGCCAAGACCCATGAAGACTACCTGGTGGCCGGCCGCAACCTCGGCCCGACCCTGTACATGGGCACCATGGCCGCCACGGTGCTGGGCGGCGCTTCTACCGTCGGCACCGTGCGCCTGGGTTATGTGCATGGCATCTCCGGCTTCTGGCTGTGCGCCGCGCTGGGCATGGGGATCATTGCGCTGAACCTGTTCCTGGCCAAGCCGCTGCTGAAACTGAAGATCTTCACCGTCACCCAAGTCCTGGAAAAACGCTACAACCCTATGGCCCGCCAAGCCAGCGCAGTGATCATGCTGGCCTATGCGCTGATGATCGGCGTGACCTCGATCCTCGCCATCGGCACCGTACTGCAAGTGCTGTTTGGCCTGCCGTTCTGGATCTCGGTGCTGCTCGGCGGTGGCGTGGTGGTGGTGTACTCGACCATCGGCGGCATGTGGTCGCTGACCCTCACCGACATCGTGCAATTCGTGATCAAGACCGTCGGCCTGATGTTTATCCTGCTGCCGATCTGCCTGTACCGCGTCGGCGGCTGGGATGAGCTGGTGGCCAAGCTGCCGGCGTCGAGTTTCAGCTTCACCGCCATCGGCTGGGACACGATCATCACCTACTTCATGATCTACTTCTTCGGCATCCTGATCGGCCAGGACATCTGGCAACGGGTGTTCACCGCCCGTGACGAAAAGGTCGCCAAGTACGCCGGCACGTTCGCCGGGTTCTACTGCATCCTCTACGGCCTGGCCTGTGCGTTGATCGGCATGGCGGCCCATGTACTGATCCCGGACCTGGACAACGTCAACAACGCGTTTGCCGCGATCGTCAAAGTCTCGTTGCCAGACGGCATCCGGGGCCTGGTGATTGCAGCGGCACTCGCCGCGATGATGTCCACCGCCAGCGCCGGTTTGCTCGCGGCCTCCACCGTACTGACCGAAGACCTGCTGCCACGCCTGCGCGGCGGCAAACAGTCGAGCCTGGCGATCAACCGCTGGTTCACGATGCTGACCGGCATCGCCGTACTGGGCATCGCCCTGGTGGTGAACGACGTGATCAGCGCGCTGACCCTGGCCTACAACCTGCTGGTGGGCGGCATGTTGATCCCGCTGATCGGCGCGATCTTCTGGAAGCGTGCGACCACGTCCGGGGCAATTACCTCGATGGCGCTGGGTTTTGTCACGGCGCTGGTGTTCATGCTCAAGGATGGCTTGGATGCGAACACGCCGATCTACTACAGCCTCGCGGTTGGGCTGGTGAGTTTTGTGCTGGTGAGTGTGTTGTCGCGCAAGCCAGAGGCGGTGGCGGCTCGCACGGTTTGATGTATTACAGGATTTAGAGCGGTTTCTTCAGCGGGCACGACGTCGGATGTCGTGCCCGTTTTTTTGTTTCAGTTTGCCTGGATGATTTCCTGAACCAAAGAGGCCCAGACCAAGCCCTGTGTTGTACCAGCGGCATAAGTGCCCCCGGCTACTATTTGGTGGTGTGCAGCGTGATGAACTATCGAAAGTCCGTCTCGAGTACCGGGCCTGGCACATTCGATAATTTGCAAATCGCCACTTTCCATTGCCCTCCGGTACGACGCTGGAAAGTGCTTGGAAACAGCGGCGAGACACGCCACCAGTATCTGCTCCTTGTACTCCGGCGCCGAGTCGGGCGGAACCTGCCCCCCGGAGACAAGAATGCAATCTCCGTCCAAGCGGCAATTCATGACTCCAACTGGAAGATCGTACTGCAGCTTGAGTCCGCGCAGTTCGACACCCTCATGACCAACAGCCCGCAACTTGAAAAACCAGCCAATGATCGCGACTACCTGTGATTCCTCTATCCCCATGGCGGTAACGACGAAGTGATCTCGGCTCAGCTCCGCAATTTGAGCCGGGCTCAGATGCTGGGGCAGGAACTGAACACCTGAGTGCCGCAGAAGCGTCTCTATCTCTTCCTTTAAATGAATAAATTCCAGATCGTAGCCCGACACCTCAACGGCTAGGCCGATCCCTGGAATTCCATAACGCGCCTGGAATTGCAGTGGGCTGATCTCTGCGAGGTCACTCCCTGGCTTGCCGCTCGGCCAAGACCTATTTTCGATGTCACGCTGCTCGCGGATCGCGTCCTCTACGCCAATGGCTCCATCCATGTAGGCTCGTACTATCCGCGCCCGCGCAAACCGTCTCAGCGACGGATTATCTGCCAGAAACTTTTCAAACAGTTCAATGCCTGCGCGATTGCACTCAACAGCCAAATATTGATTCCCTGCAAATAGGTAATCGTTATGTAGCGGTTTTGCAGTTGTCTCCGTTGCAGAAAGATGGCGCATGTTTACTTTCTTGTGGCTGGCCCCATCACTCTGCTCATTGCCTCCGTACACAGTGACCTGATAGTTCGCCAGGCGGAGCATCACCGCTTGAAGCAGGCCGTTGATACCCCGACCGATGATCGACAGGCGCGGCGCATCGATACCGGCTTGTTGAGAAGGGATCATCAATGGTTGCGCCAGTTTGCGTCGCACAAGACCGTGTAAGGCCGTCAAGCCCAGTTGAACGGAGACTGCATAGTCGAGATCGCAATTGCAGGCATCGGAGGTTGACGCCTGGGTAGTCAGCGTCGCCGGGGTGCGCCATGTGGAGACACTACAGCCGAGTGCTTGTGTGCGTATGCGAAACGCATCCAATGTCGCTGGGCCGTAGTCCAAGACAAGCTGGATAGTTTCAGCCATCGCCAGGGCCTGTAAAGCATCGTCGCTAAAGACATCCGGTTTGGCGACGCAGACCAGACGAGCTTGTTTGCGCAGGCACTGAATCAGGGTTCGATCAATACGGTGAGCGGATTCATCATTCAGGGATAAACATACGACCCCTGCATAGGCCCCCTCCAGCGCCGCGTGCCAGTCCACGAAAAATGACACTCTACTGTCGGAATCCGGCACTCGCCCGTGTCGAACCAGTACCTTGACCCGAACGTCGGGATCTCGATCCAGCAACAGTTTGACCAGCTCTTTACCCACGGCTCCGTATCCCAGTACACAGACATCGCGGGGTAAGGAGCCATCGGCCAGTGTCAGCCAATGCGCAATATAAGCAGCAACATGCGGCGCATTGACCCCGGATGTGTTGACCACTCGAATGCTGTTGGAATTGCACAGATCCAGCCGAATCTTGTCCAGGCTTGTGCCCCTGCGAATCAAACAGAGCTTTCCAAAGGGGTGAGATATACGCCATTGATCAATGACGTCTGCATCAATGGCTTGGTCGCCGACAATGATCGTCGATGGACTCAGCAGGGCGATCTGTATGAGCAGGGCTTGCTTGGTTAATGTCGGGGGAAGAAACACTAAATTGCTGGGCGCATCCGCCTTCCAGCGCCTCGATACAGGTGCGATATGCAAAATGGTTTCGGTAGTGGCGATGAGTGACGTGACGACTGGCGGAACGGAAGAGAGCATCATAGCTTTGCCTCCAACAATGCTGACTTACGGATGCCTCGTGGCGAGGATTTCAATTCAGTTAGGCACTACGGAACTGAACCTACGCTCATCGCTAAAATTAAATAACTCAGCCGATTCTGATAAGCAGGTAGCCTGATTCCGACACTGGAACGGCAAAAACCAACTGGCATGCGAACGCGCCGACTGACTGGAACCTGGGATCGGAAGGGTGATCTTTGTGCTGGTCAGCGTGCAGTCGCGCAAGCCACAGACGGTGGTGGCTCGGGTGGTTTGATGTAGCGCAGGGTTTAGAGCGGTTTCTTCAGTGGGCACGACGTCGGATGTCGTGCCCGTTGTTTTGCCTGGTATAAAACCCACTGTGGGAGCGGGCTTGCTCGCGAAGACGGTGTGTCAGTCAACCTTGCATCGATTGACACACCGCTTTCGCGAGCAAGCCCGCTCCCACATTTTTTAGCTCTGCGTAGCCTCAGGCGTTATCTGCGACGTGGCCGACGCTGCTCGTCATCGGTACGAATCGGCACCGGTTGCAATGGCGGTTCGATCAGGCCCAATGCAACACCGAGGTCATGGAGCCAGTTTTGAATTTTCTCTTTCATGGTTGCCCCCTTTGAGGGTAATGCTGGCAGGCGCAAATTCTGTCGCCGTTTCCTACAGTGATAGTAGCCCTAAGTCCTACGTATTGCATGGACGAAACCACAACGAACTATTACTGAATTGATCTGAATCCTGACGGATCGTTCAAGCAATCGCCCGCGCGTCTTGCAGGACTTCGCGCTTGCCCGCTTGCTGCAAGTCGATCCATGCATTGAGGTTAGCGCCGAGCATACCCTTTCGCCACATCAGCCAGGTGGTGGCAGTGGCAAAATGCCCTGTCAGCGGATGAACGGACACGCTGTCCTTGCCGGGCAGGCTGTCGAGCATGGATTCAGACATCAGCGCCACCCCGGAACCGGCGATCACACACGCGAGCATGCCCTGATAGGACTCGATCTCGATGGCCCGCCCCATCGCCACACGCTCGTGGGAAAACCACGTTTCCAGGCGTGCGCGATAGGCGCAACTGCGTCGGAACGTGAACACCGAACGCCCCGCTACATCCTGCGGCCCACGCACCGGCGGGTGATCGGCTTCGCAGATCAGCACCAGGCGCTCTTCACACAAGGGCACGCCGTCCAGGGTCGCGATAGTGATCGGGCCGTCCACAAATGCCGCATCCAGGCGACCGGTAATCAACCCTTCAAGCAACTCGCCACTGGGCGCCGATTGCACCTGAAGGTTCACCATCGGGTAAGCCTTGTGATAGCCGGCCAACAGTTTTGGCAAATGCACTGCCGCCGTGCTGTACATGCTGCCCAGGACAAAGTCGCCGGCCGGTTGCCCGCCCTGCACCGCGCCGTGGGCTTCGTCGTGCAGCGCCAGCAGGCGGCTGCTGTAGTCCAGCAAGACTTTGCCCGCCGGAGAAAGCTGCAAGCGCTGGCGTTCGCGCACGAACAGCTCGACGCCGAGCTGCTCTTCCATCTGCTTGAGCCGGGTCGACAGGTTCGATGGCACACGATGCAGGCGCTCGGCCGCACGGGTGATGGAGCCCTCTTCCGCCACGGCCTGGAAAATGCGCAATTGACTGAACTCCATACCTTTCTCCAAAACTGAACAAGTTACTCACTATTATTCAATTTTACAGAAAGTCAATCCGCCTTAGCCTGAAAGTCATTCGTTGACCCGCAGGAAAACAGCCCATGTCGCCCCTGATTCGTTTACTCGCCAGCTTTATCGCCCTGATGATGGCCATGGGCATTGGCCGCTTTGCCCTCACCCCGCAAATGCCGCATTTACTCGGCGAAGGGCAGATCGACCTGACCGGCGCCGGCCTGATTGCCGCGGCCAATTACCTGGGGTATTTGGTCGGGGCGGTGGATTCGATCTTCGCCCGCAGCCATCACCACGTGCGCGGCCGGCTCTATGGCGGGCTGTGGTTGTGCGTGCTGCTGACCTTGGCGTCGTACTGGGCCCATGGGTTCTGGCCCCATCTGCTGTTGCGCTTCGGGACCGGCGTCGCGAGTGCCTGGGCGTTGGTGATGATCACCAGCCTGAGCCAGCCGCTGGCGCTTGCCGCTGGGCGTCCGCGCCTGGGCGCCCTGGTATTTGCCGGGCCGGGGCTGGGGATTTTTCTCACAGGGGTGCTGGCACTGGGCTCTAACCTGCTAGGCCAGGACTCGGCCAGCTTATGGCTAGTCTATGGGGCGGTGGCGTTGGTGATGCTGCTGGTCGTCCTGCCCTTCCTGCCCCAGCCGACACCGGCCACTGCGGCCACAGTCACTGCGGGCAGCAACCAGAGCATCGCGCACCTGGGCTGGATCTACTTTTTATTTGGCTTGGGCTACATCATCCCCGCGACCTTTCTGTCGCAGATGGCCAACGCGCAATTCAAAGGCGCCTGGCAGGCCGATCTGTTCTGGCCGTGTTTTGGCTTGGCAGCAGCGCTGGGCGTCGCCGTCGCCAGCTTGCGCCGCAAGGACCCGGACACCACGCGGCGCTGGCTGATGACGACATTGTGGCTGCAAGCCGTTGGTGTGTTCGCCTGCCTGCTGGGCAATGCCTGGGGCCTGGCGCTGGGCGTGCTGCTGTGTGGCGCGCCATTCCTGGCGTGCATGCTACTGGTGATGGCACGCCTGCGCGACATCGCCCCCCACGGCTACCAGCGCAGCACCGGGGTGCTCACCGCCAGCTTTGCCATCGGCCAGTTGAGCGGGCCGTTGCTGGCGTCGGTGAGTAGCCACCTGAGCGGCGGCCTGCACCCGGCATTGCTGATCGCCGGATGCGGCCTGCTAGTGGCGGGTCTCGTGCTCAGCCGGCAACCAACGGCACAGGCATGCGCAGCTGTTCCCGGCGTGCCAGCACCAGGAAAAACAGCCCACCCAGGAAGCACCCGGTAAACCAGGCGAAGTTGGCCATGCCCTGCAACGCCGGGGTAAAGGTGATCGCAACGCCCACCAAGGTAGCCGGCACCAACGCCTTGACCGCCGTCCAGTTCACGCCGCCATCGAAGTAATAGCGCCCGCTGGGGCTGTCATCGAACAACGCGTCCACATCGATCTTCTGCTTTTTGATCAGGTAGAAATCCACCAGCAGGATGCCGAACAACGGCCCGATGAATGCGGCGAGGATGTCCAGGGTGTAATGGATCATCAGCGGGTTGTTGAACAGGTTCCACGGAGTGATGAAGATCGACGCCACGGCGGCGATCATGCCGCCAGCGCGCCAGCTGATCTTGCTGGGGGCGACGTTGGCGAAATCAAACGCCGGGGAAACAAAGTTGGCGACGATATTGATGCCGATGGTGGCGGTCACAAAGGCAAAGGCGCCGAGCAGCACGGCCATGCTGTTGTCTATGCGCGACACCGTGGCAATCGGGTCATGGAGCATTTCGCCAAACACCGGCAAGGTGCCCGACACGATCACCACGGTGACCAGCGAGAACGCCAGGAAATTCACCGGCAGCCCCCAGAAATTGCCCCGTCGTACGTCGTGCATGCTGCGGCAATAACGGCTGAAGTCGCCGAAGTTCAGCGTCGGGCCGGAGAAGTAAGACACCACCAGCGCCGTCGCAACGATCACCTGACCGAACGCCTGCCAGCCTGACAGTGATTTTTCCGACAGGGTAAAGCTGATATTCGCCCAACCGGCTTTCCACACGATCCAACCGGCCAGGGCAAACATGACCGCATACACCACCGGCCCCGCCCAATCGATAAAACGCCGGATGGACTCCATGCCGGCCCAGAACACAGCCGCTTGCAGCACCCATAGGCTGAGGAAGCCGAACCAACCAAGGTAGGACAGGCCCGCGAAATGCGGTTCTGCGTATACCGCCATCTGTGGGAAAAAGCGCAGCACCACGATGATCAGCGCGCTGGAAGCCAGATAGGTCTGAATCCCATACCAGGCCACGGCGATCAGGCCGCGAATCACTGCGGGAATATTCGCGCCGAACACCCCAAACGCCAGCCGGCAAATCACCGGGTATGGCACCGCCGCTTGTTGGCTCGGCTTGGCCACCAGGTTGGCGATCAACTGCACGATGCAGATACCGGCAAGCAAGGCGATCAACACCTGCCAACTGGCCAGGCCCAGCGCGAACAGGCTGGCGGCAAACACATAGCCGCCGACACTGTGCACATCGCTCATCCAGAAGGCGAAGATGTTGTACCAGGTCCACTTTTGCGGCAGTGGGCCCAGGTCCTGGTTGTACAGGCGCGGGCTGTAGCCTTTGGGCAATTGTTCGGTCATCGCTGGGCTCCTCGTCATACCGGCCTGCGCTGCCGTAGCGGCGTGCATACGGGAGGCGGCATGGTTTGTATACGAAGCAGTCAGCAGAATGCGTGCCAATGGCACACAATCCTTTCAGGATGGCGCTCCAAAGCGATTGACGAAGGATCGGATACGTGGACTTCGCTCAGCAACGGTGCACAAAGAACCTGTACACAATCAGTCACGCACCCGATCTGCACACAGGTACCCCACCGTGCAGCAAGCCGCTGTCAGGCAGGTGCCCCAGGCCATGTCCATCACCGCTAACCCGGCAGACCAACCGTGCAATGTGGCCCAGTTGCTCAAGTCGTAGGTGCCATAGGCCACCAGGCCCAACAAGGCGCCCAAACGCGCCGCACGCTGCCAACTGGCGCTGGGCAAGACGACGAGTACGACGCAACCGAGGACATACAGGAGATAGAAGAGTGTTGCGGGGAATAACAGTGGCTGATCAAGCATCAGCGGGCCCAGCAGTGACTTATAGGTCGGGCCCATGAGGACGCCGAGCCAGAGGCCGTCGAGCACCAGAAAGGCGAGCAAGGTGCCGAGGTAGGCGAAGATGAATTTTCTGGACATCGAGACAACCTCTGTAGGCGCCAACTGGCGCCTACAGAAGAGCAAACCGCGATCAGCTTAGTTCAATGCGATCCGCATGAATCACGATCTGGCCCTGCTTGTAGAGGGCACCGATGGCCTTCTTGAAGTTGCCCTTGCTCACGCCGAACAAGTTGCTGATCACCGCCGGGTCGCTCTTGTCGCTGACCGGCAGGCTGCCGTTGTTTTCACGCAACTTGGCAAGGATCTTCGAGTTCAGGCTGGAGGCCGCTTCCTGGCCCACGGGCTGCAGGCTCAGGCTGATGTTGCCATCGGCGCGGATCTCTTTGATAAAGCCTTTCTCTTCCTTGCCCGGGCGCAGGAACTTGAACACTTCGTTCTTGTGGATCAAGCCCCAGTGCTTGTTGTTGATGATCGCCTTGAAGCCCATGTCGGTGGCCTCGGCCACCAGCAGATTGACTTCCTGGCCCACCTGGTAATTCGCCGGGGTCTTGTCCAGGTAGCGATCCAGGCGCGCGGTCGCGGTGATGCGCTTGGTGTGCTTGTCGAGGTAGACGTGCACCACGCAATATTCACCAGCGGTCATCTGGCGCTTTTCTTCCGAGTACGGCAGCAACAGGTCCTTGGGCAAACCCCAATCGAGGAATACGCCGATACTGTTGACTTCCACCACTTTCAAACTGGCAAACTCGCCCACTTGAACTTTCGGCTTTTCAGTCGTGGCGATAAGTTTGTCATCGCTGTCCAGATAAATGAAAACGTTCAGCCAGTCTTCATCTTCACTGGGAATATCTTTGGGGATATACCGGTTGGGCAAGAGGATTTCACCGTCTTGCGCGCCGTCCAGGTACAAACCAAAGTTAGTGTGTTTAACCACTTGCAAGCTGTTGTAGCGACCGACCAAAGCCATTTTTCAATACCCTCATTACGTGGGCGGCATTCTACCCGAGTTGCGCTCGCCACGCGCGCGCGCCTGAAAAATCGCGGGCTGGCGTGGCAGGCTGATGGCCCTGCTCCGCTCGTCCGATCAATCGGCTCGATTTTGCTGCTACGTATGCTGCAGCCAGCCCTGTGGTTTCGAGTTAAAACAGTAAGTTAGAGGCTTATTTCAAAGATAAACTTTGGTTATTTCCACACGCACTGCTTATTCTCGGGGGATATTTGCCAAGCAATTGTCAAGTATTTCCTGTACGATGCCTGGCCAAGTTAATTTTCTACAGGTTAGTGGCCGCCATGCGCGTAAAAGCATCCAACAGCAAAGCAAAGCCAGCTCCCGCCGTTGAAACCAGCGAATCGATCAACAGCCAGATTGCTGCTTTCCTCAAGTCCGGCGGCGAAATCCAGCAAATTGCCAAGGGCGTGAGCGGCCAGACTTTCGGCCCGTCCAAGCAGATCAGCCTGGGCAAGAAGTAATACCGCGCAACACACCTGGTCCCTAAGCGCCTTGCCATCAAGGCGCTAGGACTAGAGCCCGCAACACCCTCCTCACACATTCAATCTCGCACCAATCGACGAACGGGGCTCAACCCCAGGCATTCGCCGGTATGCTTGCACACGTCTAGCACGGGCATCTTCCCGAATTTTTCAGTTACTGCTCCTCGCTTTTCATGGAGTGACGCATGTTCAAACCCTGCATTTTCCTGCTCACGGCCCTGGTCGCCAGCCCCCTTGCCGAAGCGCAGATCTTTCAGCGCGAATGGGGCGACTTCGACTTGAAGTTGGGCACCACGCCCAGCCGCAGCATGGCCCAGGGCCTGGTCAAGCCCACCTCGCCGGGCAGCGATTCATTCCATGGCGGGCTCGACCTGAGCCACGACAGCGGCCTGTATTTCGGCCAGTTCTCCCCGAGCATGGGCTTGTCACCGGACAGCACCCTCGAAGTCGATTCCTACATGGGCTTCAAACACCCCTTCGACCAGACCCTGGGCTACGAAGTCGGCCTGATCCACTACAGCTACCCCAAGCTCAGCCCCCTCGACAGCCAGGAGTTCTACGGCGGCCTGAACCTGCTGGGCAACCGCTTCGGCGCGTCCTTCAGCAATGACCCAGGGCGTCAGGACAGCACCCTGTTTGCCGACCTCGGCGGCACGCAACCCTTCGGCATCGGCGTCAGCATGAAGTACACCACTCATCAGTTGGGCAGCCCGGTCGCGGTCGACGGGGGCTCCATCCGTAGCTTCAGCGATTGGTCGGTGCAATTCTCGCGGGCGTGGATGGGCGTTGACCTGAACCTGATCTACAGCGACTCCAGCCTCAGCGGCGGCGATTGCTCGGCCTACTCCGGACACAACTCGCAATGCGATGGCCTGTTGACGCTGAAGGCCGCGCGGTCGTTTTATTGATGGGATGAACTGTCGCACCCCGCGCAGGTTCACATGCACACACCTTCTCTGCGCAAGGACCCGCCCATGCTGCGTCGGCTCAAACTCCTGGTGGTATTGCTGGCCCTCAGCCTGGTGCTCGCTGGCTGCAATCGCGTCGGCCTGGCCTATCGCAACCTCGATGTGATCATCCCCTGGACCCTCAGCGACTACCTGGACATGAATGCCGGGCAGAAGAGCTGGTTCAACGACAACCTCAAGGCACACTTGGCCTGGCACTGCACCACCCAACTGCCGGGCTACCTCGACTGGCTGGACCGCCTGCAACAGATGGCCGACAACCGCGAGGTCAGCGACGCCGCCCTGCAAGCCCGTACTGCCGAAGCCAAGCAGGCGATCGGTGAAATCGCCCGGCAGATCACCCCGTCAGCCATCGAGCTGCTGCAAGGCCTCGACGACCAGCAGGTGCAGGACATGAACGACGCCCTGGCCAAGGACCTGCGCAAGCGCCAGGACGACTACCTCAAGCCGCCATTGGCCAAGCAGATCCAGGAACGCGCCGAGCGCATGAGCAAGCGCCTGGACACCTGGATCGGCCCGCTCAGTGCCAGCCAGCAGAGTCGGGTCAACGCCTGGTCCGTCGCGCTGGGCGAACAGAACCAGGCCTGGGTCGGCAACCGCGCCCGCTGGCAGGCGCACTTCATCGCGGCCGTGCAGCAACGCCACGACGCCGACTTCCCACAGAAAATCGAGCAACTGCTGGTGGACCGCGAAAGCCTGTGGACCCCGCAATACCGCAGCGCCTACGCACAAACGGAAACCGCAGCGCGCAGCCTGATTGTCGATCTGATGGCCGAAAGCACCCCGGCGCAACGCCAGAAACTCACCCAGAAAATCGACAAGGTACGCAGCGATTTCCAGGCGCTTAAATGCCTCAAGAGCACGCCGTCCTAAGTGGGCGCCAAGGTGCCCAGCCACGCGACCAGCCCCAGGATCACCACCACCGCCGCCAACTCCAGGGCGATGCTGCGGCGCAGCGCCTTGAGCGCCGCCCCATGCTCGCCCGCCGCCAGGGACTGTTGCAGCAACGGCGCCAGGTGCACACGATTGAGCGCCGCCAACCCCAGCATCAGGCCGAACAATCCCAGCTTGAGACACAGCAGCAGCGCATAGAGCCCACCCGTGAGGCCGTCCAGATTGGGCCCGACGACAAACAGATAATTGGCCACCCCGGTGACCACCAACACCAGCACAAACCCGCTGCCGATACGCGCAAATCCCGCC
The DNA here is from genome assembly GCF_017316265.1 of Pseudomonas sp. Marseille-Q1929. Classification (NCBI taxonomy): domain Bacteria; kingdom Pseudomonadati; phylum Pseudomonadota; class Gammaproteobacteria; order Pseudomonadales; family Pseudomonadaceae; genus Pseudomonas; species Pseudomonas sp. Marseille-Q1929. The sequence continues at coordinate 192,421 of NZ_JAFLWU010000007.1, read as the reverse complement.
AACGTACGCGCCAGCGCCTGCACACGCCCGGCCTGGGGCAACGACCGGCTCACCAGCAACAGCCCGAACGCCGCCAGCGCCCCGACCCACCCCGCCGCCGCCAGCAAGTGCGCGCTGTCGCTGAGCACATGCCAGAAGCGCAACGTGCCTTCGTGCATCGCGCCATGCCCGGTCCACGTCAGCGTGACCAGCGCGACACCGCCGCCCAGCGTGGCCAGCCTCGTATCCAGCACAACCAACACCAGCGCCGCCACGCGCAACCACCACGTCCAGCCCAGTTCGGTCTGCCCCAACATCATGTGCAGGTGCGCCCACAACGTCGGCCAATCCTCGGCGCCGCTCATGGCCTGGGTCATGGACAGCATCGACAGCACCGAAAACAGCCCCCCCAGACCTGCCAGCACGCGCAGCAAGGGCTGCACACTCAACAGTCGGCGCTCGGCGGCATAAAAGCCAAACAACCCCAAGCCAAACACCAGCATCAAGTCCGAATACAACGCAAAGCGCAGCAACACCGGGATCAGTTCACTCATGGCTGGACGCTGAACACCACATTGCCGAGGATCGGGTGTGTATCCGACGACACAGCACGCCAGTCCACCTGATAGGTGCCGGCCGTCAGTGCGGAGGCGGGCTTGATCAGCATCACTTTGGGGTCGGTGCTGGCAGCGACGCTGGCCTTCACCGGCATTGGCGCGTGGGCCATGCCTTGCATGCCGGTCATGGTCAGCTTGGCGCCGGAAAACTGCGTCAGCAGGTTTTCCGAGAAGTGCAGTTCAATCACTGCGGGCGCAGGACCCCGGGCGCCCGCAGCCGGAATGGACGAGAGCAGTTTGGGATGGGCGGTGACCGACAGGCTGGTGAGCAACGCAGCGCCCACCAGCGCGGTTTTCAACATCGACATGCAAGGCTCCAGGCCGCTCATGGCGGCGAGTGATAGGAAGAGTGAAACGTCAGAACCACAGGCGCACACCCGCGACCCAGCGCCATTGGCTGGCGTCTTCGCCTTCATCGCGGGCGTATTGCGCGGTCTGGCCATAGCTGCGGTGCCAGGTGAAACCCACATAGGGCGCAAACTCGCGGCGTACCTCGTAGCGCAAGCGCACGCCGACCTCACTGTCGGCCAGGCCGGCGCCGATGCCGCGCTGGGGGTCATTACGCCCGTAGAAGTTGAGTTCGGCGGTCGGTTGCAGGTTCAGGCGGTTGGTCAGCAGGATGTCGTAGTCACCCTCCAACCGTGCGGCGGTGCGCCCGGCTTCGCCGACAAACAGCGTCGCTTCGGCCTCGAAGTTGTAGAGCGCCATGCCCTGCGCGCCGAAGGCAGCCCAGGTCTGCCCATCACCCGGCTTGAAGTCTTGGCGCACGCCGCCGACCAAGTCCCACCAGGGGCTGATGGCATGCCCCCAGAGGGCCTGGGCCTCAGCGCTGTCTGTACGGCCGGCGCTGCGCTCGCCCTCGGTCCGCAGCCACAGGCGGTCGATGTCGCCGCCAAGCCAGCCCTTCATATCCCAGCTCAGCGCCCCTTCACCACTGCCGCCCTGCCACTCCAACTGGTTGATCAACAGCAGCGAATTGACGCCACTGTCATGCACCCTGTGACCACCAGGGGCGTTGTACACCGCCGCGCGATCGGCATCGGTCAGCAGCGGGATCGGCGTGCGGCTCTCGGTGAGTGCCGGTGACGCCGGGGCCATGCTTTGAAACTCATCCGCCAGCGCCAGCGGGCTGCACACCAGCGCGATGACGACAGGCACCACGCGACGGCTCATCCTCAGGTCCTTATTCATGCACGCGTACCTCGCGGAACATGCCCATTTCCATGTGGTACAGCAGGTGGCAGTGATAGGCCCAGCGGCCCAGGGCATCGGCGGTCACACGGTAGCTGCGCCGGGAGCCGGGCGGCATGTCGATGGTGTGCTTGCGCACCTGGAACTGGCCGTTCTCGTCTTCCAGGTCGCTCCACAGGCCGTGCAGGTGAATCGGGTGGCTCATCATGGTGTCGTTGACCAACACCAGCCGCACCCTCTCGCCATAAGTCAGTTGCAACGGCTCGGCAGCGGAGAACTTCACCCCATTGAATGACCAGGCGAACTTCTCCATATGCCCGGTGAGATGCAGCTCGATGGTGCGACTGGGCTCGCGGCCGTCGGGGTCTTCGAAGGTGCTGCGCAGGTCGGCGTAGGTGAGGACGCGGCGACCATTGTTGCGCAGGCCGATGCCCGGGTCGTCGAGCTTGGGCACCGGGCTCATGGCTTGCATGTCCACCAGCGGGTTGTTCTGCTCGCTGGCCGGATGGCTTTGCATCGCCATCGCGCTGTGATCCATGCCTTCCATATCCGCCATGGCGCCGTGGTCCATGCCGCCCATGCCCATGTCGTCCATGGTGATCCAGCGGCGCGGATCGACGGCCGGGACTGGCGCGGTCAAGCCGACTTGCCGGGCCAGCGTGCCCCGGGCAAAGCCGCTACGGTCCATGGCCTGGGCAAACAGCGTGTAGGCCGCCGCCGTAGGCTCGACCAGCACGTCAAACGTCTCGGCCACGGCAATGCGCAACTCATCGACGCTGACCTGTTTGACCGGCTGGCCATCGGCGGCCACCACGGTCATTTTCAGCCCGGGGATGCGCACGTCGAAATAGCTCATCGCCGAGCCGTTGATAAAACGCAGGCGAATCGTCTCCCCCGCCACGAACAACCCGGTCCAGTTGCGCTCGGGCGGCTGGCCGTTGAGCAGATAGGTGTAGGTCTCGCCGCTGACGTCCGCCAGGTCAGTGGGATTCATCTTCATTTGCGCCCACATCAGGCGGTCAGCGGCCGTGGCAGACCAACCCTTCGCCCCTACATCGCGCACAAAGTCGCCCACGGTGGGTTTGTGCAGGTTGTAGTAATCGGACTGTTTCTTCAGGGTCTTCATCAGTGCGACGGGGTCTTCATCCGTCCAATCCGAGAGCATCACCACGTAGTCACGCTGGTAGCTGAAGGGTTCGGGCTCTTTCGGGTCGATCACCAGCGGGCCGTAAACGCCCTGCTGTTCCTGGAACCCGGAATGGCTGTGATACCAGTAGGTGCCGTGCTGCTTGACGGTGAACTGGTAGACAAACACCCCGCCCGCCTCGATGCCCTTGAAGCTCAGGCCCGGCACGCCGTCCATGGTCGAGGGCAGCAAAATGCCATGCCAATGGATCGATGTGGGCTCGGCCAAGTGGTTTTTTACGCGCAGGGTCACGGTGTCGCCTTCGCGCCAGCGCAGCAATGGGCCGGGCAGGCTGCCGTTGATGGTCAACGCGGTGCGGTGGCGGCCGGTGAGGTTAACCGGCGTCTGGTCGATAAACAGGTCAAATTCGCTGCCCGCCAACACGGTGGGTTGACCAGGGCTGGTCAAGGCCCAGACCGGGCTGCGCCAAAGCCCGAGCCCGCCCAGCAGGCCGCCAACTGCGAGGCCTTTGACAAAGGTGCGTCTGGAGGGTGTGGAATGCATGCCGATTCACGTCCGTCAGGGGAATGGCAGCAGATTAGGGGTGGCCGGCTGTCAGCCACCTTAGCGGCAGATTACCGATCTGACAGGTTCGCCTGGCACCGCAGCGGGTGCCGGGCGCGGTTAAGGTCAGGCGATCTGGGCCTTGGACGCGACTCTGGCGAAGGTGGCCGGGTCCAGCGCATCGGCTTGCTCGTCCAGCACCTGGCGTGGGTGGTCGTTGCCCGGGATCGAACTGTCGATCAACGCCAGCAACTGCGCGCCCAAGGGCGTCAATATGAAGTTCTCGCCGTTACCGCCCTCTGCCTCTGGCCGCGACTCGATGAAACCGCGCTTGAGCAACAGCGCTTCATAATCCGCCGCGGTCTTTTTCAACGCGTCCAGATTGCCCGTGGATTCGCCTGCCGTGGCCTTTTCGGCCGCTTCCTGCTCGGCATACTGGCGCGGGGCGAAACTGCCTTCGCCATTCTGCACTTCGTGCAACAAGCGCTCGATCAGATCCCAGTTGTAAGTCGTCATCCTGATTCCTCCTGCGGGCGGGTGGAAAGTAGCCCGTTAAAAGGTGTGACCGGGCACATCACTGGCCGTTCAGCCCAATAGACGAGCGTCACTTTTGTGAACTTTCCAGGTGGCGGCGACCTCCACTGAGATATCCCTGCCAAGGAGGTCCACCCATGAAAACCCTGATGAACCTGGCCATCGCGGCCACGTTGTTGGCCGCCCTGCCCGCCTGGGCCTGTACGCCGGAAGAGGCCACGGCGAAGCGCGAGCAACTGGGCCAGGAAGTGGCCAAGCTGACCGAACAGAACGCGACCCAAGCCAAGGAGATGAACGACGAGCTGCAGAAGATGGATCTGGATACGGAAAGCGCGCAGTTCCCAGACAAGTGCCAACTGATCGACGCCCGGCTCAAGGAACTCAAGGAAGCGGCGGCCAAAGCCAAGAATTGAAGCCAGAGGCAGGACGCAGAGCGTCCTTGGAGGCATTCCCACGCGGAGCGTGGGAACGATCAAAAAAAACCGGACATACGTCCGGTTTTTTCACATCAACCCAACCTTATTCGGCTGCCGGTGCTTCTGGCTTGCGACGCTTGAGCGGGGCCATGCCGTCCTTGCTGACGAGCGACAGGTTGTCGGTCTTCGGCCGGTTGGCAATCTTGCGCTTGGTCGGCGACTTGGCGCCGGTTTTTTTCTTGTCGCCCTTGGCGTCGGTCTTTTTCTTCTTCACGCCAACGGCCTTGCCCGACGCCTTGACCTTCTTCGGCCCGGTGTAGGTGCCTTTGACTTCCTTGATGGTGCGGCGCTCGAACGACTGCTTGAGGTAGCGCTCGATGCTCGACATCAGGTTCCAGTCGCCGTGGCAGATCAGCGAGATGGCCAGGCCATCGTTGCCGGCACGCCCGGTACGGCCGATACGGTGGACGTATTCGTCGCCGCTGCGGGGCATGTCGAAGTTGATCACCAGGTCCAGGCCGTCAACGTCGAGGCCACGGGCGGCAACGTCGGTGGCCACGAGGATCTTCACGCCGCCGGCCTTGAGGCGGTCGATGGCCAGCTTGCGGTCCTTCTGATCTTTTTCGCCGTGCAGCACGAACGCCTTGTATTCCTGGGCAACCAGGCGGCCGTAGATACGGTCGGCGGCGGCACGGGTGTTGGTGAACACGATGGCCTTCTGATAGGTCTCGTTGGCCAACAGCCAGTTGAGGATCTGCTCTTTGTGCACGTTGTGGTCGGCGGTGATGATCTGCTGACGCGTGGTGGCGTTCAGGTCGCTGACGTTGTTGACCTGCAAGTGCTCAGGGTTGTTCAGGACCTTGGCGACCATCTCGCGCAGGGTCGAACCGCCGGTGGTGGCGGAGAACAGCATGGTCTGCTGGCGGTTGACGCACTCGGCCACCAGGCGCTGCACGTCGTCGGCAAACCCCATGTCGAGCATGCGGTCGGCTTCGTCCAGCACCAGCACTTCGACTTCCTTGAGGTCAAGGTTGCCGGCGTTGAGTTGCTCGATCATGCGGCCCGGGGTGCCGATCAGGATGTCCGGCACCTTGCGCAGCATGGCGGCCTGGACCTTGAAGTCTTCACCGCCGGTGATGATGCCGGACTTGATGAAGGTGAACTGGGAGAAACGCTCCACTTCCTTCAGGGTCTGCTGGGCCAGCTCGCGGGTTGGCAGCAGGATCAGGGTCTTGATGCTGACGCGAACCTTGGCCGGGCCGATCAGGCGGTTCAGCACCGGCAGGACGAAAGCGGCGGTCTTGCCGCTACCGGTTTGAGCTGTCACCCGCAGGTCACGCCCTTCGAGCGCGAGCGGGATGGCCGCTGCTTGCACAGGCGTAGGCTCGACAAATTTAAGCTCGGCCACGGCTTTGAGCAGGCGTTCGTGCAGGGCGAATTGGGAAAACACGGGTGCTACCTCGAAGAAATACAAAATATCAGCGGCATAGGGTACCGGTTTCGGGCGGCCAAACCGAGTTTCTTTACGCGAACGGTGCTAATCAGCTGCTTTTTTGTGAGCACTTTTGTCTGTGAAGCCAACTTTGTAGCACTTCAATGCTCTAATCGCCCCGTCTTGTCTTACAGAAGAATCGGTTTCACCCATGGATATCAAACAGCTCTGGCTCAACGTCCAAGACCTTTGGGGCGCCCTCGATGAACACCCGCTGCTGCACGCCAGCCTCGGCTTTGTGGTGCTGCTGGTGGTGGCGCTGTTGCTCGGACGGGTAGCGCGCTACCTGATCCTGCACACGATCAAATTGCTCGGCCGGCAGCCGGCGCTGCACTGGCTCAATGACCTGCGGCACAACAAAGTCTTCCACCGCCTGGCGCAAATGACGCCCTCGCTGGTGATCCAGTTCGGCCTGTACCTGGTGCCGGACCTGAGCAAGACCGCGATCCTGTTCATCGGCAACGTGGCCCTGGCCATCAGCATCCTGTTCCTGATGCTGGCCATGAGTGCCCTGCTCAACGCCCTGTTGGACATCTACGCGCGCACCGAACACGCCCGCACCCGCTCGATCAAGGGCTACGTGCAGTTGGCGAAGATGGTCTTGTACGTGTTTGGCGCAATCATCATCGTCGCCACCCTGATCGACCGCTCGCCGCTCTTGCTGCTGTCGGGTCTGGGTGCGATGTCGGCGGTGATCCTGTTGGTGTACAAGGACACCCTGCTGTCGTTCGTCGCCAGCGTGCAGTTGACCAGCAACGACATGCTAAGGGTCGGCGACTGGATCGAAATGCCCCAGGTCGGCGCGGATGGCGATGTGGTGGACATCACCTTGCACACGGTCAAGGTGCAGAATTTCGACAAGACCATCGTCTCCATCCCCACCTGGCGCCTGATGTCCGAGTCGTTCAAGAACTGGCGCGGCATGCAGGCGTCGGGCGGGCGGCGGATCAAGCGCAGCCTGTTTATCGACGCCAGCGGCGTGCGCTTCCTGCGCGACGATGAAGAAGTGCGCATGACCCAGGTGCACCTGCTCACCGACTACATCGGGCGCAAGCAGGCCGAGCTCAAGGCCTGGAACGAAGCCCAGGGCCACAGTGCACAACTGTCGGCCAACCGTCGGCGCATGACCAACCTCGGCACCTTTCGCGCCTACGCCCTGGCCTACCTGAAAAGCCACCCGGACATCCAGCCGAACATGACGTGCATGGTGCGCCAGATGCAAACCACGGCGCAGGGTGTGCCGCTGGAGATCTACTGCTTTACCCGCACCACGGCCTGGGCGGATTACGAGCGGATCCAGGGGGATATTTTTGATTATCTGCTGGCGGTGTTGCCGGAGTTTGGCCTGAGCCTGTATCAGCAGCCGAGTGGCAATGATTTGCGAGCCGGGGTGTTGCCGGCCCTGCTGGGGGCCAGTCATTTGCAAGCGGGGTAAACCGAAGTAAATGTGAGGGGGGCGGTGTGGCGATTCGGCTTGCCCCCCCGATAGCGGTGTTATCTGGCAATCACCTGCAACGTGAGCTTATCTAGACAGCCCACCGGGCACCTATCACTTCAAACAACAGGTCCAGCTCAAAGTCTTGCGGCGTCACTTTGTTATTGCTGATCCAGTCAAATAGATAGGCGACATTTTGTCGATTTTTCTTATCCATCTGCCAAAGGCAACCGAAATTAAACCCGCCATAAGTATCAGAGTCATACCAAGCCATAAGAAAAGCAGCAACGGGTTCTGCGTCAGAAGTGCCGTCTAGCGCTAAAACAACAAGCGCCCTGATGACATGTAAAACATCATCATTGACCTCGGCCTTCAGTACCGAGTTTGGCCTGCCATAGTTGTTCATTTTTATTTGTTCCTTTCACTCTCTACACGACCGCGCGCGTCAAAGAGCAGAACATCATCTGCCCTTTCAACTTCGCACGACAAAACACTTTGTCAATTACAGAAGGGTGATACTCAGGAGATAAGGGCGAACGATCAGGTACGAAAGCGTCCCACAAGCCCGCTCAGTTGCGCGGCCAACTGCGACAGCTCATTGCTTGCCGCGCTGGTCTGCAAGGCTCCCGCCGCCGATTGCGCGGACAGGTCGCGGATCGCTACCAGGTTGCTGTCCACTTCACGGGCCACCTGGGCCTGCTCTTCGGCTGCACTGGCAATCACCAGATTGCGCTCATTGATCTGGCCGATTGCCGCAAAGATATCCTCCAGCACGGCCCCCGACGCCTGGGTGATCTCCAGTGTGCCCAGGGCGCGTGCCGTGCTGCTGCGCATCGAGTCAACCGCCTGTTCGGCAGTGCTCTGCACGCTGGCAATCATCTGTTCGATCTCGCGGGTCGATTCCTGAGTGCGGTATGCGAGGGTGCGTACCTCGTCGGCCACGACCGCAAATCCGCGGCCGGCTTCACCCGCCCGGGCCGCCTCGATTGCTGCGTTGAGGGCCAGCAGGTTGGTCTGCTCCGAGACGGCGCGTATCACGTCCAGCACCTTGCCGATGTTGCGCACTTTGTCGGCAAGCTCGCGGATTTGCTCGGCGCTGCCCTGAATCTCGGCGGTCATCGATTGCGTACCGCTGATGTTCTCGCGTACTTGCTGACGGCTTTTTTCCGACAGCGTATTGGACGCTGTCGCCGCTTGCGAAGTGGACACTGCGTTGCGCGCCACTTCTTCGACCGCACTGGTCATCTGGTTGACGGCGGTAGCGGCCTGCTCCAACTGCATGTCCTGCTGCTGGAGGCCGCGGTTGCTTTCTTCGGTCACGGCATTGAGTTCTTCCGCGGCTGAAGCCAATTGCATGGCGGAATCAGCGATCTGGATCAGTGTTTCGCGCTGGCTGGCCTGCATGCGTTGGAGTTCAACGAACAACTCGCCAATTTCGTTGCGCCCGGGCGAGATAACCTCGCGGGTCAGGTCGCCCCGGGCGATGCGCTTGAAGTGCTCACCCGCCGCGCGCAATGGACGCAGGACCGTGCCCGCGATAAATACCCAGCAGACAACGGCGAGGGCCAGGGTCAGCAGGATCAAGCCGACAGCCAACATTTGCGCCGTTTGCAGCCGCGCAGCCGCCTCCAGGTTGATCTCCTGTGCACGGGCATCCAATGCGCCGACCAGCTTCACGCGAATCTCCTGGAGCTTGGTCATGCCGTTGCCGGCAGCGATATTGACTTGAAAATACTGCTCCGGGGAACGCGCTCGCGTGGCCGCGCGCTGGCCGACGATAGCCCGACCGTACTCAGCAAACGCCCCTTTGAGATCTCCGCCCAAGGCGTTCAGCTGTGTATCACGCAAGTCTTTGGTAGAGACGTCCAGCTTGGCGATGGCTTCATTCCAGATAGCCTCGCTGCGCACCAAGCGCGCCTCTGCTTCGTCGAAACGCCCGCCGGCGCTCTCAATGAACGCCGAGGACACATTGGCGCTGGTGCGGATGGCCAGCAGCAAGGCGTTGTTGATGCCGTCGATTTGTCGTGAAGTCCGACTCAACTCATCAATCTGGTTGTGACTGCTGACCGCCGACCACCAACTGTTCAGCGTCGAAAACAGCAGTGCAACAATGAATAACAGTAGCACCCCAATCATGCCGGTACGAATTTTCAGATGGGCAAACATGGCAGTACTCCTAACAGGCCAGACTAATTAACAGTGACATTAATATCGGCGTTGTTTCAGGAGCTTAAGGAGCAGAAGTCGGAACTGGTTCGATTACCGAACGGTAGATGTGCGATCTTGGAACATTACTTCACAGCCCCCAACCGACTGATCCACACCGCCGCCAAAATCACCAACCCGCCCAACGCCAACCGCCCCAGCGGCTCATGCTGGTTCCAGATCAGCAAATTCAGCAGCAACCCCACCGGCACATGCAGGTTGTTCATCACTGCCAATGTGCCGCCCTGCACCAGGCAGGCGCCCTTGTTCCACCAGTACATGCCCAGCGCCGTGCTGACCAGGCCGAGGAACACCAGCACGCCCCATTGCAGCGGTGCTTCAGGCAGAAAGTTGGCTTTGCCGAACAACAAGAACGCCGGCAACACCACCAGCACTGCGCCCACATAGAAGAAACCAAAGCGCCGGTAATGCGGCAGGTCACTCGGGTAACGTTTCACCAAATGCTTGTACATCACCTGCCCGGCGGCGTAGGTGAAGTTGGCCAGTTGCAGCAGCAAGAAGCCGCCGAGGAAGTGCGGGGTGATCTGGTCGAAACGAATCACCGCCGCGCCCGCCACCGCCACCAGTGCAGCGACCAGCGCCCACGGGTTGAAGCGCCGGTTGAGGGCGTCCTCGATCAGGGTCACATGCAGCGGCGTGAGGATGGTAAACAGCAGCACCTCCGGCACCGTGAGTACGCGAAAGCTCAGGTACAGGCACACGTAGGTCACGCCAAATTGCAGCGCGCCGATCACCAGCATGCCGCGCATGAACCCCGGTTCCACCGAGCGCCAGCGGGTCAGCGGGATAAACACCAGCCCGGCCAGCAGCACACGCACCAGCACGGCGAAGTAGCTGTCGACATGACCGGCGAGGTATTCGCCGATCAAGCTGAAGGAAAATGCCTGAATCAGGGTGACAACCAGTAGATAGCCCATGCGCGCCTCATTTCGAATGGGCGGGACATTAAAGGTTTTCGGCGGTTGAAGAAACTCAAGGCAAAAAAAACCCGACCTCGCTAAAGCGGCAGTCGGGCAGGAGCACTCAGGAGCAAAAAGTGCAAAGGGAGGTTCATTACGCGTACTTGAAGGGTTTGCGTGGGGCTAGATAAACATGGCGCGATTATCTGGCGATTAAAGGATCAGGCCACCTGTGCCAGCAAGGCCTTGGCGTGGTTGATGCCTTTTTCCTGGAAGTCGCCGCTCAGGTTCACCCCTTCGGCATGAATGAAGGTGACGTCATGGATGCCGATAAAGGCCATGACCTGACGCAGGTACGGTTCCTGATGATCCGACGTGGCGCCGGTATGGATCCCGCCGCGAGCGGTCAGCACGATGGCACGCTTGCCGGTGAGCAAGCCCTGCGGGCCGGTGGCGGTGTACTTGAAGGTCACACCGGCGCGCAATACGTGGTCCAGCCAGGCCTTCAGGGTGCTGGGGATGGCGAAGTTGTACATCGGCGCAGCCATGACCAGGACATCGGCGGCCAGCAGCTCGTCGGTCAATTCGTTGGAGCGGTCGAGGGAGGCCTGTTCATTGCCATTGCGCTGATCCGCAGGTTTCATCCAGCCGCCGAGCAGGTTGGCGTCCAAGTGAGGGACCGGATTGAGCGCCACGTCGCGCACAGTAATCGTGTCCGCTGGATGGGCAGCCTGCCATTGGCTGACGAACTGCTGGGTCAGTTGGCGGGAGATCGAATCCTGCTGACGGGCGCTGCTTTCGATGATCAGAACGTTGGACATGGCTGGGTAGGCTCCATCGGTAAATGCTGTAAGGCGATGGAGTAGAGATTAAACAGAGCCAATTCGATAAAAAAGCGCAAAAAACTGCTATAACCCATCTATAAATTTGTTTATAAGCGGAGTATTGCTAGCGCGACGCCCCGCTGCCGGACTACTTCGGCGTGCAGGCCAGGGCGATGCGCATCTTGAGAATGGCGCGGTTGAACTTGACCGTGGTGTTGGTGCTTTTCCCCGCCGGCACCGTGACCTTGCGATTGCGCGGCGATTCCGGGCCGTTGGTGAAGGTTACCGAGCACACGGCATCGTTGGTGCCATAGTTATTCAGGCGGATCGAACTGATGTCGCCGTCCACATCAGAGGCGGTGTAATCAATGCTCACGCCGTCGATCTTTTTTGTCACGTCGATGGGGTAGGCAAACGCGCTCATCGGCAGCAGCGCCAGCAACACACAACAGAATTTTCTCATTCGGCAGTCTCCAATAAGGACCGCCAGCTTAGGACAAGAGGAACCCATCTTGAAAGCGCCCCGCGTTACCCTCGATCAATGGCGCACGCTGCAAGCCGTGGTCGACCATGGCGGCTTCGCCCAGGCGGCCGAAGCGCTGCACCGTTCGCAGTCCTCGGTGAGCTACACCGTGGCCCGCATGCAAGACCAGCTTGGCGTGCCGCTGCTGCGCATCGACGGGCGCAAGGCCGTGCTCACCGACGCGGGCGAAGTGCTGCTGCGCCGCTCGCGGCAGCTGGTGAAAAACGCCAGCCAACTGGAAGACCTCGCCCACCATATGGAACAAGGCTGGGAAGCCGAAGTGCGCCTGGTGGTGGACGCCGCCTACCCGAATGCGCGCCTCGTCCGTGCCCTCTCCGCCTTTATGCCGCAAAGCCGTGGTTGCCGTGTGCGCCTGCGCGAAGAGGTGCTGTCCGGCGTCGAAGAATTGCTGATAGAAGGCGTGGCCGACCTGGCGATCTGCGGTTTCAGCATTCCCGGCTACCTGGGCACGGAGATGAGCGATGTGGAATTTGTCGCCGTGGCCCACCCCGAACATGCCTTGCACCGCATGCATCGCGAACTGAGCTTCCAGGACCTGGAAAGCCAGATGCAGGTGGTGATCCGCGACTCCGGCCGCCAGCAACCGCGCGATGTCGGCTGGCTCGGCGCCGAACAGCGCTGGACCGTCGGCAGCCTGGCCACCGCTGCGGCCTTTGTCGGCAGCGGCCTGGGCTTTGCCTGGCTGCCCCGGCACATGATCGAACGCGAACTCGCCGAAGGCGTGCTCAAGCAGCTACCCTTGGAACAGGGCGGCAGCCGCCACCCGACGTTCTTCCTGTACTCAAACAAGGACAAACCCTTGGGGCCGGCCACGCAGATCCTCGTGGAGCTGCTGCGCACCTTTGACACCGCCCCCTTGGACGCGCCTTTCGCCGCCCCCCAGCAAGCCTGAAACGGAGTTCACGCATGGCCTGGTTCGACCACGAAGGATGCAGCCTGCACTACGAGGAATATGGCCATGGCACGCCACTGATCCTGATCCACGGCCTGGGCTCCAGCAGCCAGGATTGGGAGTTGCAGATTCCGGTGCTGGCCAGGCATTACCGCCTGATCGTAGTGGATGTGCGCGGCCATGGGCGCTCGGACAAACCCCGCGAGCGCTACAGCATCCGGGGCTTCACGTTCGACCTGCTGGCCCTGATCGAACACCTGGACTTGTCGCCCGCCCACGTGGTGGGCTTGTCCATGGGCGGCATGATCGCCTTCCAATTGGCGGTGGACGAACCGGCCCGGGTCAAGAGCCTGTGCATCGTCAACAGCGCGCCCGAGGTCAAGGTGCGCAGTGCCAATGATTATTGGCAGTGGGCCAAGCGCTGGAGCCTGGCGCGCGTGCTCAGCCTGGCCACGATCGGCAAGGCCCTGGGCGACCGGCTATTCCCCAAGCCGGACCAGGCCGACCTGCGCCGCAAGATGGCCGAACGCTGGGCAAAAAACGACAAACGTGCTTATCTCGCCAGCTTCGATGCGATTGTGGGCTGGGGCGTGCAGGAACAACTTTCGCGGATCACCTGTCCAACCCTGGTCATCAGCGCCGACCACGACTACACCCCCGTGGCGCAAAAACAAAACTATGTAAAACTGCTGCCCGATGCGCGGCTGGTGGTGATCGAAGATTCCCGCCATGCCACGCCCTTGGACCAACCCCAAGTCTTTAACGCTACCTTGCTTGATTTTCTAAAGACAGTCGAAACCACTACCCAGGATCACTGACCCATGCTGAAAAAAATCGCCTTCTTCGCCGGTTCTGTTCTGTTCGCTGCCAACCTGATGGCGGCCGAGCCTGCCAAGGCGCCCCACGTGCTGATCTCCACCACCAACGGCGACATTGAAATCGAACTGGACCCGGTCAAGGCGCCGATCAGTACCAAGAACTTCCTGGCCTATGTGGACAAGGGCTTCTACACCAACACGATCTTCCACCGCGTGATCCCGGGCTTCATGGTCCAGGGCGGCGGGTTCACCACGCAAATGTCGCAAAAGCCGACCGAAGCGCCGATCCGCAACGAAGCCAGCAATGGTTTGCATAACGTGCGCGGCACCTTGTCCATGGCCCGCACCAACGACCCGAACTCGGCCACCAGCCAGTTTTTCATCAACGTCGCCGACAATGCGTTCCTCGACCCAGGCCGCGACGCCGGTTATGCGGTGTTCGCCAAAGTGGTCAAGGGCATGGACGTGGTCGACATCATCGTCAACTCCCAGACCACCACCAAGCAGGGCATGCAGAACGTGCCAATCGATCCTGTCCTGATCAAGTCGGCCAAGCGCATCGACTGAGGTCTACAGGGCTTTGCGCGCATGGCCCACAAGGCCATGCGCGCCTTTGAAAGGAGAGCCCGCCCCGCGGGCGTCATACCTAATGCTCTATCGTCGTTTTGAACAACTGATCGATATTTTCCGCGACGCCCCCAGCGACGCCCCGCCCGATAAAGTCCTGCCCTTCTACCTCTATTACCTGCGCCAGGTGTGGCCGCATTTTGCCGCCTTGCTGGTCGTCGGCCTGATCGGCGCATTGATCGAGGTCGCGCTGTTCAGCTACCTCAGCCGCATCATCGACCTGGCCCAGGGCACGCCGCCCGCGAATTTCTTCCAGGTGCACAGCACCGAGCTGATCTGGATGGCCGTGGTCGCCCTGCTGCTGCGCCCGATCTTCGGCGCCTTGCACGACCTGTTGGTGCACCAGACCATCAGCCCCGGCATGACCAGCCTGATCCGCTGGCAGAACCACAGCTACGTGCTCAAGCAGAGCCTGAACTTCTTCCAGAACGACTTCGCCGGGCGCATCGCCCAGCGCATCATGCAAACCGGCAATTCCCTGCGCGACTCCGCCGTGGCGGCAGTGGACGCAATCTGGCACGTGGCGATCTACGCCATCAGTTCCCTGGTGCTATTTGCCGAGGCCGACTGGCGCCTGATGATTCCGCTGGTGACCTGGATCATCTGCTACAGCCTGGCCCTGCGCTACTTCGTGCCACGGGTGAAGGAGCGCTCGGTGATTTCCTCCGAGGCGCGCTCCAAGTTGATGGGCCGCATTGTCGATGGCTACACCAATATCACCACCTTGAAGCTGTTCGCCCATACCCAATATGAGCAGCAGTACGCCAAGGAAGCGATCATCGAGCAGACCGAAAAAACCCAGCTGGCCAGCCGTGTGGTCACCAGCATGGACATCGTCATCACCAGCATGAACGGCCTGCTGATCGTGACCACCACCGGCCTGGCCCTGTGGTTGTGGACGCAGTCGCTGATTTCCGTGGGCGCGATTGCCCTGGCGACCGGCCTGGTGATTCGTATCGTCAACATGTCCGGCTGGATCATGTGGGTGGTCAACGGCATCTTCGAAAACATCGGCATGGTGCAGGACGGCTTGAAAACCATCGCCCAGCCCCTGGCCGTGGTCGACCGCGAAAACGCGCCGCGCCTGGCGGTGCCCCGTGGCGAAGTGCGCTTTGAACAGGTGGATTTCCACTATGGCAAAAAGAGCGGGATCATTGGCGGGCTGAACCTGGAGATCAAGGCTGGCGAGAAAATCGGCCTGATCGGCCCGTCCGGCGCCGGCAAATCCACCTTGGTCAACCTGTTGCTGCGCCTGTACGACCTGCAAGGCGGGCGCATCCTTATCGACGGGCAGAACATCGCCGAGGTTGCGCAGGAGTCCTTGCGCGAACAGATCGGCATGATCACCCAGGACACTTCCCTGCTGCACCGTTCGATCCGCGACAACCTGCTGTATGGCAAGCCGGACGCTACCGACGAGGAACTCTGGGCCGCCATCCACAAGGCCCGGGCCGATGAGTTCATCCCCCTGCTGTCGGATTCCGAAGGCCGCACCGGGCTGGACGCCCACGTGGGCGAGCGCGGGGTCAAACTCTCCGGTGGGCAACGCCAACGCATCGCCATTGCCCGCGTACTGCTCAAGGATGCGCCGATCCTGATCATGGACGAAGCCACCTCGGCCCTGGACTCGGAAGTGGAAGCGGCGATCCAGGAGAGCCTGGAGACCCTGATGCAAGGCAAGACCGTGATCGCGATTGCGCACCGCTTGTCGACCATCGCGCGCATGGACCGCCTGGTGGTGCTGGAGAAAGGCCAGATTGCCGAGACGGGCAGCCATGCCGAGTTGCTCGCCCATGGTGGGTTGTATGCGCGGTTGTGGCAGCACCAGACGGGAGGCTTCGTCGGCATCGACTAAAAATCTACAGCTCAAACACAGTCCAAAATGTGGGAGCGGGCTTGCCCGCGAATGCGGTGTATCAGTCGCCAGATTCATTGACTGACACTCCGCTATCGCGGGCAAGCCCCCTCCCACATTTGATTGAGCCTCTCCCAGATTCGGGCACTGGATTTGTGCCACAACCCTGCTGTAATCAACGCAGTGCCCAGACAGGCGCTGTAGTAAGTGCAGGGAGCATCACGGTTTTACTGATTCGGTAGAGCGATCTATCAAGGACGTGTTCCATGTCTTTGTTCAAGCGTTCAGTCACGGAGAGTCTAGGTACGTTTTGGCTGGTGTTGGGCGGTTGCGGGAGTGCGGTGTTGGCCGCAGCGTTTCCGGCAGTCGGGATCGGTTTGCTGGGGGTGTCCCTGGCGTTCGGGCTCACGGTGCTGACCATGGCGTTTGCCATCGGCCATATCAGCGGTTGTCACCTCAACCCGGCAGTGTCGGTGGGGCTGGTGGTCGGCGGGAGGTTCCCGGCCAAGGAGTTACCGGCGTACATCGTCGCGCAGGTCATCGGCGGCACAGTTGCCGCGGCCTTGTTGTACTTCATTGCCAGTGGCAAACCCGGCTTTGAACTGGCGTCGGGGCTGGCATCCAACGGCTATGGCGAGCATTCGCCCGGCGGTTATTCGATGGCGGCGGGGTTTGTCTGTGAGCTGGTGATGACGGCGATGTTCGTGCTGATCATCCTCGGCGCCACCGACCACCGCGCCCCAAAGGGCCTCGCGCCCATCGCCATCGGCCTGGCCTTGACGCTGATCCACTTGATCTCCATTCCCGTCACCAACACCTCGGTCAACCCGGCGCGCAGTACGGGGCCAGCCTTGATCGTTGGCGGGTGGGCGATCCAGCAATTGTGGATGTTCTGGCTCGCGCCGATCCTGGGTGCGGTGATCGGTGGTTTTACTTATCGATGGCTGGGCAAGGAGGAGCCGGCCTGAAGCACAGCGGGCTCAGCCCTGCCGATAAGGCAGGGCTGAAATTCCTGAACTGTTTTCAGCCTTGATGGGCCTGCATGTACTGGCGCAATAGCTGATTAATACGCGTCTGATAGCCAGTACCCTGACCTTTGAACCACTCCAGGACATCCGCATCAAGTCGAATCGTGACGGCTTGTTTTACCGGAACACGTAAGTCCGCACGCTTGAAAAAGTCGGCGTCCAACTCAGGAATATCACTGGTATCGATGTCTTCGTCATTCATCTTGGCCAGGCGCTCCCAATCAGTTTTCGATGTTTGCGTCATAATATTTGGCCTCCTTCTTGGTTGCTTTTCGGGCGGAAATGATACGAATCACATCACCACTCCGTTCGGTGTATACGACCACACCCATTAACATTTTGATCCAGCCAATACTGATCCAACGCTCTTCGCCATAATCCACTCGATCATCGCGCAAGGCCAGCATTGGATGCCGAAAGATATCGGGAACGTCATTGAAATCGATGCCGTGCTTAGCAATATTGGCCTCATTCTTGGATTCATCCCATTCAAAAAGCATGGCACATCCTGTATGTACTTTTGTACATACAGGATGTGCCATTTCTTTCTTCCTTAAAAGGGCTACCAGACCACTGGCTTAGTTCTGCCGATACGGCAACGCCGCCCGCGCCTCTTCGGCATACGCCACAATCCCCACCCGTTCACGGTCCAGGAAGTCCTCCACGGCGCTCTTCAATCCCGCATGCCGCAAGTAGTGCCAAGACCGCGTAATCACCGGCTCAAACCCGCGAATCAACTTGTGCTCCCCCTGTGCCCCGGCGTCAAAGCGTTGCACGCCATGGGCGATGGCGTAGTCCATGCCCTGGTAGAAGCAGGTTTCAAAATGCAGGCGGTCGAATTCCGCCACGCAGCCCCAGTAACGGCCGTAGAAGCTGTCGCCACCGATCAGGCTGAAGGCCATGGCCACCGGCCGTGTGCCTTGTTTGGCCAGCACCACGCGGATTGCTTCGGGCATGCGCTCGGCGAGCAGGCTGAAAAACTCGCGGGTCAGGTACGGCGATTGACGGCGCACCGCATAGGTGTTGGCGTAGCAGGCGTAGACAAAATCCCACTGCACCTCGCTCAGCTCATGGCCGTGCAACCATTCGAAATCGATGCCCTGCCCGGCCACTTGTTCACGCTCTTTGCGCATCTGTTTGCGCTTGCGTGAGCTGAGGGCGTCGAGGAAGTCCTGGAAGTCGCGGTAGCCACGGTTCTGCCAGTGAAACTGACAGCCCAGACGCTGCAACCAGCCTGGCTGATTGGCCAGCGCATCATCGGCCAAACCGTCGGTGAAGTTGATATGGGCGCTGGAGAGCCCTTCAATTTCCAGATACCCCGGCAGGCTTTTGAGCAGTTCAAAACCGTCCTCGGCACTCGCCGCCAGCAGGCGTGGCCCGCTGACCGGGCTGAACGGCACGGCGGTGAGCAGCTTGGGATAGTAGTCGATGCCGGCCCGCTCGCAGGCGTCGGCCCAGCCGTGATCGAACACGTACTCGCCATAGGAGTGCCACTTGCGATAACTGGGCAGTGCCGCCACCAGCCGCTCGCCCTCCCAGTGCAGTAAGTGTTCCGGTTGCCAGCCCGAGTGCGGGCCAACGCTACCGCTGTCTTCCAACGCACTGAGGAACGCGTGCCGCACAAATGGCTGGGCGTCTGGCACCAGTGCATCCCAGGTCTGCGGGGCGATTTCGGACAGTCTGGTCAGACGTTGCAGCGGCATCGGAATCCTCATTGCTCAAGGGCGTGAAAGCCTCGCGAGTATCGCTTATCGCCGGCCTTCGCACACCCTCGAATCGCCGACAAGGCTCTAAAGCAATAGTTCCCATCATGAAAAATTTGTCATGTAGATGACATCACTTCGCCACTGCTCCGTCATAAACGATCGCGATACTGACGCCTGTTTTTAGAGCGTCTGGTGCTACCAGGCGGCTATTTTTCCGTCCGTCATCGGTCGGTTGTGTCCTGGATGGTTTGCCATCCCTCCTCACTTTCGGAGATTGATATGCGTCTTGCTTCCACTAAAACTGCGGCGATCCTGTGCGGCGGCCTGTTGCTGGCCCTGAGCGTACCGGCCAACGCTGCAGTCGACGCTAAATTGCTCGACATGCTCAAGGCCAACGGCCAGATCACCAATGCCCAGTACGGCGAGCTGCAAGCTGAGCTGGCACGGGATCAGAAAGAACAGCAGATCGCACGGCAAGCTCAACAAGAGACCAACGAACAGATCGCGGCCACCGCGAAAAAAACCAACGAACTGAGCAGCTTCGACCAGAAGCTGGCCTGGGCGGCCAAGACTCAATTCAAAGGCGACGTGCGCGTGCGCCAGGAGACCGTCAAGGTCGAAGGCTCGCCAAACAACGGTGGCAAGGACAAGGATCGCCAACGTCTGCGTGCCCGTCTGGGTGCCTACACCGAGATCAACTCGCAAGTGGACACCGGTATCCGTATCGCCACCGGCAGCAGCGACGACGCCCGTTCCACCAACGTGGACCTGGACGGCTACTTCAACAAGAAAGCGCTGTGGCTGGACCTCGGCTACATCGACTACCACCCAGACCAGATCAAGAACCTGCACGTGATCGGCGGCAAGATGCTGCAACCGTGGGTCAGCATGGGCGACGTGATCTGGGACACCGACGTGAACCCGGAAGGTCTGGCACTGACCTACAAATACCCACTGGGTGGCAGCGCCGAGCTGTTCGGCAGCGCGGGTAACTACAGCCTCAAAGACAACGTCAACGGCGAAGGCGTGCAATTTCGCAACGACATGCGCATGACGTCCGGCCAGTTGGGCGCGCGTTTCGCCGTGACCGACAACCTGAAAGTGACCTTGGGCGGTAGCGTCTACGCGTTCCAGAACGACGAAGACAGCCGCTGCCCGTCAGCCGGCTCGACCGCCTGCCTGACCCCACAGGAAACCATCCTGAACACCGTGGCCGGCAATGCCAGCGAATACCGCTTGTATGAAGGCTTCAGCCAGATCGACGTCGGCGGCCTGGCCGTACCGTTGTCGTTCTACGGTCAGTACGTACAAAACACCAAAGCCACTGAAAGCGACAAGGACACTGCCTGGTTGGTGGGTGCCAAGTCCAAAGTGTTTGGCTTGAACCTGGACTACAACTACCGCGACATCCAGCGTTATGCCGTGGTCGGTGGCTTCACCGATTCGGACTTCGCCGGCGGTGTTACCGGTTCGCGCGGTCACAAGTTCAAGGTCGGTTACGACATCGACAAGAACTTCGCCATCGGCGCCACTTACTTCCTGACCAAGGCCGATTACTCCAGCGCGACAAACTACCGCGATGCCAAGGTCAACACCTTGCAGCTGGACGCAGAAGCCAAGTTCTAAATGTGAGTGCTTGAAGCCTTGGGCCAGGACGGCCCGAGGTGGCTGCAACAGTCTTGCGTGGTTGGATCGGTCCCCATCATCCGTTCGATCCCGCCACGCGAGCCTGCTTACTCCCCGCCTTTTTGATCCTTGAGCCGCTCGGCAGCCAGCTGCTGCGCCAAGGCATCCACATCCCCCACCGGCTCGTCCGGCAGTATCTTCAGCGTGGCCTGCATCAAGCGCATCTGGCGGATAAACCGTCGGCAGTTCGGGCAAAACATCAGGTGATGACGCACCAGCAAGCGTTCACGAAAGGTCAGTTGCCCATCGAGATAGTCACTGGAACGTGCCACTTGTTCTTTACAGGTCAACATTCACCCGTTTCCTCAAAATGCTCCACCGTGGCGAAGACTTTAAGCCGTGCTCGATGCAACAGCACACGGACATTGGAGAGAGAGAGCGTCAGAAGATTACAGATCTCTTCCAACTCCAGGCCTTGGCGTTCACGCAATACCAGCACACTGCTTTGCAACTCCGACAGGCTCAGCAAGGTGTGTTCCAGGCAGTTGCGCAGTTCATCCTCGGTAAGCAGGGCTTCCGGGGTGTCCTGGTGCCAGGCGTACGGGGCGACGGCCCAGTGGCCATCATCGGGGGTAAAACGATCATCACCAATCGTGCCGTGGGGTGAAGGCAGATCATCCAGCAGCACTTCGCGGCGATTCTGCTTGTAGCGGCCCTTGGCGGCGTTGGCGGTGATGGTCAGCAGCCAGGTCTTGAGGCTGGAGCGTCCTTCGAACTTGGCCAGGTTGCGGACCACCGACAGCCAGGCATCCTGGACGATTTCATCGGCATGGCGCTGGCCGACAATGGCATAGGCCACCGCGCGCATGGCGCTCTGGTAGGTGGTGACCAATTCCTTGTAGGCCTGTTGCTCACCCTTGAGCAGGCGCTCAAGCAGGTGCGCGTCGTCGGCTGCTGCCATGGGCTACCTCAATTTCACTTTGAGAATGCGATCAATGTGGGGCCGGGCCTGAAAACTGAATACACCGCCAAGCCCGCTCCCACATTTTTGACCGCGTACTCCCGACCAATCAGCGTTTGCGCAGGATTACGCTGCCAATTGAGTACCCAGCACCAAACGAGCTAAGCACTGCCACGGCCCCCTTGGGCAAGTCGTCCTGATACTTATGGAA
The DNA here is from genome assembly GCF_017316265.1 of Pseudomonas sp. Marseille-Q1929. NCBI lineage: Bacteria > Pseudomonadati > Pseudomonadota > Gammaproteobacteria > Pseudomonadales > Pseudomonadaceae > Pseudomonas > Pseudomonas sp. Marseille-Q1929. Next base: position 170,850 of record NZ_JAFLWU010000007.1, on the reverse strand, counting down.
CGCAATCACCGAACCCGCCGAACTGGTGTTGGCATAGGTATCAAGAATCACCGGCGCTTCTTCCACCGTGGCCTCGCGGCCCAGCAGTTTTTTCACGATCAGGTGGTTCATGCTCAGGTTGGCCTGGTGCAGCCAGAAGCGCTTCACGTCCGCCACGTCCAACTGGTTTTCCGCCAAGTGCACGCCGATCAGCTCGGCGACCATCGGGCACACGTCGCGGAAGACTTTGCGGCCTTCCTGCACGAACAGCTTGTCAGGCGCACCGATGCCCTCTTCCGCCGCGCGGTTGAGGAAGCCGAAGTTGTTGCGGATGTTATTGGAGAACTTGGTCAGCAGCTTGGTGCTGACCACGTCGAACTGGTGCTCGGACGTCGCCAGGTCGGCACGCTCCAGGATCACGGCAGTTGCCGCGTCGCCAAAGATGAAGTGGCTGTCACGGTCACGGAAATTCAGGTGGCCGGTGCAGACTTCCGGGTTGACCATCAGGATCGCCCGGGCCTGGCCCAGCGCGATGCTGTTGGCGGCGTTCTGGATGCCGAAGGTGGCCGAGGAACACGCGACGTTCATGTCAAAACCGAAACCTTCGATGCCCAGGGCTTCCTGGACTTCGATGGCGATAGCCGGGTAAGCGCGCTGCAAGTTGGAACAGGCGACGATCACACCGTCGATATCGGCAGCCGTCTTGCCTGCACGTTGCAGGGCCTGTTCGGCAGCGCCGACGGCCATCTGGCAGAGCACCGACCATTCGTCGTTGCTGCGCTCAGGCAAGCGTGGGGCCATGCGCTTAGGGTCGAGGATGCCTTCCTTGTCCATCACGAAACGGCTCTTGATGCCCGAGGCTTTTTCGATGAAGGCGGCGCTGGATTCAGTCAGCGCCTGCACTTCACCGCGCTCGATGGCGGCGGCGTTGTCGCTGTTGAACTGTTGCACGTAGGTATTGAAGGACTGCACCAGCTCTTCGTTGGAGATGCTGTTGGCAGGGGTGTACAGGCCAGTGCCGCTGATGACGACGTTATGCACGGTCGTTCCTCTAAATCTGTCAGGCAGGGATTGTTGGTACCTTCGTACCAAACTGTAAGTAGTCCGATTCCGCCCGGCGGACATCAAACTGGCATCGCTTTATTCCATCGCGCCGTGGCAGCAAGCGCCAGCCTGTAACGACGATCCCGGCATTTATAGGCGCGAAGTTTGCCACAACCCTCGGAATTTGGCGCTATCTGCGGACAAACACCCTTTTCCATGGGTGTACCTGAACTGTGGGAGCTGGCTTGCCTGCGATGGCGGCGGGTCAGTTTGCACATCAGCAACTGATAGACCGCTATCGCGGGCAAGCCCGCTCCCACAGGGGATTGGGATTTGGGTCTCAGGCCTCGACCAGGCTCCATTGCTTGCTCAGGCGCTTGTCGGAAATCGGCACCTTGGTGCCCAACTGCTGGCCAAACAACGACACCCGATACTCCTCCAACCACCAGCGGTACAGCTCCAGCTGCGGATCGCGCTTGCCTTCCTGGGCGTGTTTTTTCAGGCGGTTTTCATATTGCGCCCACAAGCCGCTGAGTTCGCCGCTCCACACCCGGTCCTTTTGCACCTGGCTCGGCAGTTTCTCCAGGCGCAGTTCGATGGCCTTGAGGTAACGCGGCAGTTCCTTGAACCACTGCGCCGGGGTTTCGCGGACAAAACCTGGGTACACCAGGTTGCTCAGTTGCAGCTTGATATCGTTCAAAGCCACGGCCTGGGCCAGGTCGATCTTGCCTTTGAAACGCTTTTGCAGCGCATGCCAGAGCTTCAGCACTTCCAGGGTCAAACGCGCCAGGCGCTCGGCGTGTTCGGTCCAGCTGCCGCGCTTACGCTCGGCCAAGGCGGCCAGGCCTGCGCCATCGCGCGGCAGGCTGGCTTCGCCTTCCAATACGCAGGTGTCGAGGCTGGCCAGCAGGATATCTTCCACCAGGGCGTCGATGCGCCCCAGTTCGCGGTACATCAGCCCCAGCTCTGTCAGACCGGGCAATTTGCCGCGCAGGAATTTGGCCGGTTCCGCCAGTTGCTGCATCAGCAAGCGTTGCAAGGCGCGGCGATGCTGGAACTCAGCTTCGGCCGCCGTGGAGAAACGCCCCTCCTTGACCGTGCCGTTTTCTTCCACCAGTGCCGGATAGACCGTCATCGACAGGCCGGCAATCTTCTGTTGCGTCTTCTCGGCGATAGCGGCGAACACCTTGGCTTCCACCGGCTGTTGGCTTTTCGCGGTTTGCGGCACGGCCAACGCGGCTTGGCTGGCCTCGGCGAAGCGCGCGGTCAGCTCGGCCAGGTCGCGGCCTTCGCCAAGGAACTTGCCTTGGCCATCGACCACTTCCAGGTTCATCTTCAGGTGGCTGTCCACCTGCTGCGCAGCCTCGGCCCAGGCTTCATCGCTGACCCGCGCGCCGGTCATGCGCAGCAGTTCACGGCCCAAGGCCTGGGGCAGCGAGCCTTGGCCGAATTCGATACGTTGCAGCGCCGCTTTGACAAAATCCGGCACCGGCACGAAGTTCTTGCGCAGGGCCTTGGGCAAGTTGCGCACCAGGGCGATGCACTTGGCCTCGATCAGCCCCGGCACCAGCCATTCCAGACGCTCGGGCGGCAATGCCGGCAGCAGCGGTGCCGGCACGCGCAGGGTCACGCCGTCGCGTGGGTGGTTGGGTTCGAAGTGGTAACTCAAGGCCAGGGCCAGGTCGCCCAGGTGCAGGGTGTCTGGGTAATGCGCAGCGGTGACTTCACTGGCTTCGCGGGCCAGCACGTCTTCTTCGCGCATGATCAGCAACTGCGGGTCTTTCTGGCTGTGGACCTTGTACCAGCTGTCAAAGGTTGCGGTCTGGTGGATCTCCGCCGGCAAGCGCGCATCGTAGAAGGCGTACAGGGTTTCTTCATCGGCGAGGATGTCGCGGCGGCGCGCCTTGGCTTCCAGTTCGTCGAGCTGTTCCAGCAGTTGCTGGTTGGCGGTCAGGCACTTGGCTCGCGACTGAATCTCGCCACGCACCAGACCTTCGCGGATAAACAACTCGCGCGACACCACCGGATCGATCGGCCCGTAATGCACCGGCCGACGCCCGACCACAATCAGCCCGAACAGGGTGATTTGCTCAAACGCCACCACTTGGCCGCGCTTCTTCTCCCAATGGGGTTCGAAGTGGTTCTTCTTGATCAAGTGCCCGGCCAGCGGCTCGATCCAATCGGCGTCGATCTTGGCGACCATGCGCGCATACAGCTTGGTGGTTTCCACCAGCTCGGCGGTCATCAGCCATTGCGGGCGCTTTTTGCCGATGCCCGACGACGGGTGAATCCAGAAGCGTCGCTGGCGCGCACCGAGGTAATCGCCGTCTTCGGTCTTCTGGCCGATCTGGCTGAGCAGGCCGGACAGCACCGCCTTGTGCAGTTTCGGGAAATCCGCCGGCTCTTTGTTGATCGTCAGCTGCATGTCGCGGCAGATCAGGCTGAGCTGGCGATGGGAGTCGCGCCATTCGCGCAGGCGCAAATAGTTGAGGAAGTTCTTGCGGCACCAGTTGCGCAGCGGGCTGGCGGTCAGCGCCTGGCGCTGCTCTTCAAAGCCGCGCCACAGATTGACCAGGCCGGCGAAGTCCGAATCCGCGTCTTTCCATTGTGCGTGGGCCTGGTCGGCGGCTTGCTGACGTTCCGGCGGACGCTCGCGCGGGTCCTGGATCGACATGGCGCTGGCGACGATCAGCACTTCCTGCAAACTGCCGAGCTTGGCGGCTTCCAGCAGCATGCGGCCCATGCGCGGGTCCACCGGCAGGCGCGCCAACTGGCGGCCCAACGGCGTGAGCTGGCTGTTGCGGTCCACGGCCGAGAGTTCTTGCAGCAGGTTGAAACCGTCGCTGATGGCCTTGCCGTCTGGCGGTTCGATAAACGGGAAGTCGGTGATTTCGCCAAGACGCAGGTGCAGCATCTGCAAGATCACGGCGGCGAGGTTGGTGCGCAGGATTTCCGGGTCGGTAAATTCCGGGCGGCCGATAAAGTCTTCTTCGCTGTACAAGCGGATGCAGATACCCGGCTCAACCCGGCCGCAACGGCCTTTACGCTGGTTGGCGCTGGCCTGGGAAATCGCCTCGATAGGCAGGCGCTGCACCTTGGCGCGGTAGCTGTAGCGGCTGATGCGCGCGGTGCCGCTGTCGATCACATAACGAATGCCCGGCACGGTCAGCGAGGTTTCTGCGACGTTGGTCGCCAGCACCACGCGCCGGCCCGGATGGGACTGGAAAATCCGCTGCTGCTCGGCCGGCGACAGGCGTGCGTACAGCGGCAGGATTTCGGTGTGCTTGAGCTGGGCCTTGCGCAGCATCTCGGCGGCGTCGCGAATCTCGCGCTCGCCGGGCAAGAACACCAGCACGTCGCCAGGGCTGCGCCGCTCGCTACGCTCGTAGGCGGCGATTTCATCGAGGGTGGCGAGGATCGCCTGGTCGACAGTCAGGTCGTCCTCGACGCGGTTGCCCTCCTCGTCCTGCTCCAGGGTCAGCGGGCGGTACCAGGTGTCTACCGGGAAAGTGCGGCCCGACACTTCGACGATCGGCGCATCGTCGAAGTGCTTGGAGAAGCGCTCCAAGTCGATGGTCGCCGACGTGATGATGACTTTCAGATCCGGGCGACGGGGCAACAGGGTTTTCAGGTAACCCAGCAGAAAATCGATGTTCAGGCTGCGCTCGTGGGCTTCGTCGACGATGATCGTGTCGTAGCGTTCCAGGTAGCGGTCGTTCTGGGTTTCTGCCAGCAGGATGCCATCGGTCATCAGCTTGATCAGGGTGTTGGAGTCGCTCTGGTCTTCAAAGCGCACCTGATAGCCGACCAACGCGCCCAATGGCGTGGCCAACTCTTCGGCAACCCGGCTGGCGACGCTGCGCGCCGCGATCCGGCGCGGCTGGGTGTGGCCGATCAGGCCGAATTGGCCGCGACCGATTTCCAGGCAGATCTTCGGCAACTGCGTGGTTTTACCCGAGCCGGTCTCACCGGCAATGATCAGCACCTGATGCTTGTTCAGCGCTTCTTTGATTTCATCGCGCTTGGCGGCAATCGGCAGGCTGTCGTCGTAACGAATCACCGGCAGGCTGGCGCGGCGCGCCGTGACCTGGGCACTGGACGCCTGCATGCGCGCGACCCACTGCGCCAACTTGTCCTCGTCGGGTTTCTTGCGCAGCTCAAGCAACTGCCGACGCAAGCGGTGGCGGTCGGCGAGCATGGCGTGATCGAGGGTTTTGAGCAGTTGGTCGATAGTGGGCGCTTGGTCAGTCATCAGGTACGCAAGGGTCGTCTATTTATGCCGGGGGCGGATTGTCGCAGAAAAGCGGTGGTGAGCGGCAAGCTTCAAGCGGCAAGTAAGGACAGTTCTGCTTTTACTTGCCGCTTGGAGCTTATGGCTGCTCTTTCCTCTTATACGGAAACACATCAATCACCTTGCCCGCACGAATCGCATCCTGCAGGCCTTTCCAGTAGTCGGCGTTGTACAACTCGCCGTGGAGTTGATCGAACAACTTGCGCTGGCCGGCATCGGCGAACAGGAACGGCGGGAATTCTTCGGGGAACACATCCAGCGGGCCGATGGAGTACCAGGGCTCGGAGGCCATTTCGTCCTCCGGGGTGCGCGGTGCGGGGATGTGGCGGAAGTTGGCTTCGGTGAGAAAGCAGATTTCATCGTAGTCGTAGAACACCACGCGGCCGTGGCGGGTGACGCCGAAGTTTTTCAGCAGCATGTCGCCGGGGAAGATATTCGCCGCCGCCAGTTGCTTGATGGCCAGGCCGTAGTCTTCGAGGGCTTCGCGCACCTGGGCGGGGTTGGCGTTTTCCAGGTAGAGGTTGAGGGGGGTCATGCGCCGCTCCGTCCAGCAGTGGCGGATGAGCACCGTGTCGCCTTCGACTTCGACGGTGCCAGCGGCGACTTCCAGCAGTTCGGCCAGGCACTCGGGTTCGAATTTGCCGAGGGGGAAACGGAAGTCGGCAAACTCCTGGGTGTCGGCCATGCGTCCTACGCGGTCGACGCTTTTGACCAGGCGATATTTCTCGATCACCGTGGCGCGGTTGACGTTTTTCGACGGTGAAAAACGGTCCTTGATGATCTTGAACACGGTATTGAAACCCGGCAGCGTGAACACGCTCATGACCATGCCGCGCACGCCGGGAGCCATGATGAACTGGTCGTCGGTGGTCGCCAGGTGGTTGATCAGCGCGCGGTAGAACTCCGACTTGCCGTGTTTGTAAAAGCCGATGGAGGTGTACAACTCGGCAATGTGCTTGCCCGGCAGGATGCGCCGCAGAAAGCCGATGAACTCCGCCGGCACCGGCACATCGACCATGAAGTAGGAACGGGTAAACGAAAAGATGATCGACACATCGGCTTCGTCGGTAATCAGCGCGTCGATCTGGATGCCCTGCCCTTCGCGGTGCAGCAGCGGGATCACCAGGGGCCATTGTTCGTCGCGGGTGTAGATGCGTCCTACGAGGTAGGCGCCTTTATTGCGGTAGAGCACCGAGGAAAACAGCTCGACCTTGAGGTCCGGGTCTTTGCACACCCAGTCCGGCAGGTTCTCGCGCAACTGTGCTTCAAGGCGGCGCAGGTCGGCGGGCAAGTCGGCGTAAGGCTCGCTGAAGCGATAGTCGGCGAAGATCTGCGCCAGCATCGCGGCGATATTGCCCGCGGGCGCGTAAGTGCGCGTTTGCGCCGCGCGCGCCCGGCGCAGGCTGGGCCGGGTGGTGTGGATGAACATGCAGCCGTCGCTGATCAGGTCATGGCTGAACAGGCCGCAGAAGATCGAGTTGTACCAGGTCTCGGACAGTTCATCGTCAAAGCGCAGGTCGATCAGGCCGATGTAGGCGCTTTTCACCAGGGGCCACAGGTCGATGTCCAGCAATTGGTCTTCGGCAAAGCTCGCGTGCAGGCGCGTGGTCACTTCGCCGACCTTCTCTTCATACAGGTTGATCCGCGCCGCCGACGCCGCCTGGCCCTGCTGCCACTGGGCCTTTTCGAAGCGCTCGCGAGCGCCATCGGTGATCTGGCGGAAGTGCTCGCGGTAATCATCGAAGCCATCAAGGATCATCCGGGCGATGGCGAGGGCGGGCGTGGATGGCGACATGCGGGAAACCTCTGCGGGTATCTGGAAGCACTGAGCTTAGCCAGTGTAGGAAGGCAGGAGAAGGACGATTTTTCCTGCCACGTTGTACAACTTCGTTCACCTCGTACATTTATTTTCAATTTTTTTAATTCGACCAATCGGTCAATAAACGCACCAAAAAGTCGCAGGGTGTTTTCTGCACACGCCTGCAACGGCGCTGTCTGGCGCTGTGCGGGCGAAAAACCCGGCAGCGCAATGGCCGACACGGCTATGTAACCGTCTTGATACACCGTAAGGGAAACCCTGATTACCTCATTAGTGGCACTTTGCTATACAGCGCGCCCTTTCCCCTCCTAACAAGGCTAAAAGGCCGGCCCGGGAACAGGTTCTAATCGCCCAAGGAGCATTGAGATGTCATTGAGGAATATGAGGATCGGCTTGCGTGCTGGTCTGAGTTTTGGGGTTTTGGCCAGCTTGCTGGTGATTGTTGGTCTGTTTGGCCTGGGCCAGATGGCCAAGCTGCGCGAAAGTGCGCTGGTCATCGAGCAATCGTGGATGCCGAGCATCGAGAACATCCACGACAGCGCTGCCTACGTGGCCAGCATCCGCCTAGAGGCTTTGCGCCTGGCCACCACCGATGAATCGCGGATTCGTGACACCAGCAAAAGCCTGCTCGGCCGCCATCGCAGCGAACTGCAAACCCTGCTGCAGCATCACGAAAGCCTGCTCAGCGACGCCGAAGAAGGCGAGAAACTCAAGCAACTCAAGGTCAACGTCGACGCCTATCTCAGCCTGGTCGGGCAGATCGTGGCGCTGGTGGACAAGGATCAGCAACAAGACGCCATCGACCTGCTCAACACGCGCCTGGCGCCCCAGGGCGTGATCCTCAGCAAAAGCCTGGAAGAGCTGATCGTGTTCAACCAGGACGGCGTCGAAGCGGCAGTGGCGTCGGCGGCGCAGATGTATACGAACGCACAATGGGTGGTCGGCCTGATCATCGTGTTCGCGCTGCTGGCCACCCTGGTCCTGGCGTGGTTGCTGACCCGCAGCATCACCGCCCCTCTCGGCCAGGCGCTGAGCGTGGCGCGCACCATCGCCGCCGGCGACTTGAGCCAACCCATCGTGGTGCGCGGCAAGGATGAGCCGGCGCACTTGTTGACGGCCCTGGCCACCATGCAGGCGCAGTTGCAAACCACCATTCGCGGCATCAGTGAATCGGCACAACAGTTGGCCTCGGCCGCCGAAGAAATGAGCTCGGTGATGGAACAGAGCACCCGTGGCCTGCAAGCGCAGAACGATGAAATCGAACAGGCCGCGACCGCCGTGACGCAGATGAGCGCGGCGGTGGACGAGGTGGCGGGCAATGCGGTGTCCAGCGCCGAGGCGTCCAAGGCCTCCGACGAAGACAGCAAGCACGGCCACTACCAGATCAGCGAAACCATCAGTTCGATCCAGAACCTCGTGGACGAAGTGCTCGGCGCCTCCAATAAAGCCGAAGGCCTGGCGGTGCAGGCGCAAGACATCAGCAAGGTGCTGGAAGTGATCCGCGGCATTGCCGGGCAAACCAACCTGCTGGCGCTGAACGCGGCCATCGAAGCCGCCCGCGCGGGCGAGGCCGGCCGTGGTTTCGCAGTGGTCGCCGACGAGGTGCGCTCGCTGGCCCAACGCACCCAGAACTCCACCGAAGAAATCGAGCAGATGATCACCGGTATCCAACAAGGCACCCAGGACACGGTCGGCGCGCTGAACAGCAGCGCCGAACATGCCGGGCAAACCTTGCAGCGGGCCAACAGCGCCGGCAGCGCCCTGGAGAAAATCACTGCGGCCATCTCGCAGATCAGCCAACGCAACCTGGTGATCGCCAGCGCTGCCGAGCAACAGGCGCTGGTGGCGCGCGAGGTAGACCGCAGCCTGGTGAACATTCGCGACCTGTCCACCCAGACCGCCGCCGGTGCCACCCAGACCTCGGCCGCCAGCCAGGAACTGTCGCGCCTGGCGGTGGACCTCAATGGGCTGGTGACGCGGTTTGTCCTGTAATCAGTCGAGGTGGCGTGCAACACTCGCCGCCTGATTGATGTAGGAGAACTCCGTGAGACCTGTCGACACCCTGTACCTGCTGGGGCTCGCCGCCATTTGGGGCGCCAGCTTTCTGTTCATGCGCATTATCGCGCCGGAGCTGGGGGCGGTGCCGACCGCGTTTTTCCGTGTGTCGATTGCCGCTGCCGGCTTGCTGGTGATCCTCGCGGTGATGCGGGTGAAGTGGGATTTCCAGGGCAAGTTCAAGACCGTCCTGCTGCTGGGGGTCATCAACTCGGGCATTCCGGCGACGATGTACTCGGTGGCCGCCCAGGTGCTGCCGGCGGGCTATTCGGCGATCTTCAATGCCACCACACCGTTGATGGGCGTGTTGATTGGCGGGCTGTTTTTCAGTGAGCGCCTGACCCCGTCGAAACTCGCCGGGGTCAGCCTGGGCCTGCTTGGCGTCGGCGTGTTGACCCGTGCGGGGCCGGTGGCGTTTGACCTGGAGCTGTTGATGGGCGCGCTGGCCTGCCTGGTCGCCACTACCTGTTATGGCTTTGCCGGGTTCCTGGCGCGGCGCTGGCTGGATCAGCGCGGTGGCTTGGACAGTCGTCTGTCGGCCTTGGGCAGCATGCTCGGCGCCACACTGTTTCTGTTGCCGCTGTTTGCCTACAGCGCCATCCGCCATCCACCCGCGAGTTGGGGCGGCTGGCCGGTGTGGGGTTCGTTGCTCGGGTTGGGCCTGGTGTGTACGGCGCTGGCCTACGTGTTGTATTTCCGTTTGCTCACTGCCATCGGGCCGGTGCGGTCGATGACCACCACGTTCTTGATCCCACCGTTTGGCGTGCTGTGGGGTGCGCTGTTGCTGGGCGAGCCTTTATCGATGGCGCACGTGTACGGCGGGTTATTGATTGCCGGCGCGTTGTGGATGGTGTTGCGGCCAGGACGGCTGGCTAAAACCTTGTAGGACGATTACCGGAGTTTTCATGTGTCGCCTGTAGGACGGCCGCTATAATGCCGCCCAGATTTTTCCAAGGATTTCCCATGCTCGCACTGCCCTGGCTGTACCTGGCGCTTCTTTCCATTGGCTACGTACTCGCCCTGATCTATGGGCAATTGGGCGTACTGGCCGGCATCTCGGTAGCTTTGTTACTGCTGGCCGGGTATGCCGTACGCCAGCAGCGCACCCCTTGGGCGCGCTACCTCGGCCACGGCTTGTTTATCGCGCTGGCCCTGGGCCTGGCGATGCACTGGCTGCCGGGCTTCTACAATGGGCGCGGCATTGCCCCGCAGCGCTTTACCGCCGACGCCGTGCCCTTCTCGATGTACCTCAACCAGGACAAGCCGCTGATCGGCTTCTGGCTGCTGCTGGCCTGCCCGTGGATCGTGGCGCGCCGTTCGTTGCGCCTGTCGATCTGCGTCACCGCGCTGGCGTTGACCTTGACGGCCGTTGCCGCGCTGGGCGGCGCCGCGTTGCTGGGCATGATCAGTTGGGCGCCGAAATGGCCGGAGCAAGCATGGCTGTGGGTGTTGAACAATCTGCTGCTGGTCACCCTGGTGGAAGAAGCGCTGTTCCGTGGCTACGTCCAGGGTGGGCTGAGCCAGCGTTTCAAACAGCTGCCCTACGGTGACAATCTCGCGCTGTTGCTGGCCTCGCTGCTCTTCGGCCTGGTGCACCTGGGCGCGGGTTGGCAGTGGGTGCTGCTGGCGAGCATCGCTGGAGTCGGGTATGGCCTGGCGTATCGCTTTGGCGGCCTGGGCGCGGCGGTTGCCACGCACTTTGGCCTGAATCTGCTTCACTTCGGCTTGTTTACGTACCCGATGCTGGCCGGTTGATTGTTGCAAAAATAAGTTAAATAAACCCCTGCCCGTGCCGATAACCCCTGAAAGCCTTGCGGATTGAACAATCATGCGTAATAACCAACCCGTTACCCAGCGCGAACGTACCTTCCCCGCTCAGCAACGGTTGATCTCCACCACAGATGCCAAGGGTGTGATCACCTACTGTAACGACGCGTTTGTCGAGATCAGTGGGTTCACCCGCGAAGAACTGCTGCGCGCACCCCATAACCTGGTGCGTCACCCGGATGTTCCGGGCGCGGTGTTTGCGCATATGTGGACCACGCTCAAACAAGGCTTGCCATGGATGGGCATTGTCAAGAATCGCTGCAAGACCGGTGACCACTACTGGGTTAACGCCTATGTGACGCCGGTTTTCGAAGGCAACCAGGTGGTCGGCTACGAATCGGTGCGCATCAAGCCCACCGCCGAGCAGATCCGCCGCGCCGAAGCGCTCTATCAACGCATCAATCAGGGCAAGTCGGCGATCCCCCAGAAAGACAAGTGGCTGCCGGTGTTGCAAGACTGGCTGCCGTTTATCCTGGTGAGCCAGTTGAGCTTCATGATCGGCGCGTCGCTCAACTCCCACTGGGGCTTTGCCCTGGCGGCGGGGCTGTCGGTGCCCTTGGGCCTGCTGGGCCTGAGCTGGCAACAGCGCGGCCTCAAGCGCTTGCTGCGCTTGGCCGAGCAGACCACCTCTGACCCGTTGATCGCGCAGATGTACACCGACAGCCGTGGCGCCCAGGCGCGCCTGGAAATGTCGATCCTCAGCCAGGAAGCCCGTCTGAAGACGTGCCTGACGCGCTTGCAGGACACGGCCGAACACCTCAACGACCAAGCGGCGCAGTCCAACACCCTGGCGCACAACAGCTCCAGCGGCCTGGAACGCCAGCGCGTGGAAACCGAACAAGTGGCCACCGCCGTCAACCAGATGGCCGCGACGACCCAGGAGGTCGCCAGCCATGTCCAGCGCACGGCCGATGCAACCCAGGAGGCCAATCGCCTGACCGGTCGCGGCCGCGATATCGCCGGGGAAACCCGCGAGGCGATTCAGCGCCTGTCGGTGGCCGTGGGCGAGACGGGCGTGACCGTCACCCAATTGGCCAAGGACAGCGATGAAATCGGCGGCGTGGTCGATGTGATCAAAGGCATCGCCGACCAGACCAACCTGCTGGCACTCAACGCCGCCATCGAAGCGGCGCGGGCCGGTGAGATGGGCCGTGGTTTTGCCGTGGTGGCCGATGAAGTGCGCCAACTGGCCCAGCGGACTGCTGAGTCCACCGGGCAGATCCACGCCCTGATCGCCAAGCTGCAACAGACCGCTGCTGCCGCCGTGCAAACAATGGACGCCGGGCATCGCCAGGCCGAAGAAGGGGTGGCACGGGTGATGGAGGCGGATCAGGCGTTGGTGGGGATCAGTGAAGCGGTGGCGCATATCACCGACATGACCACGCAGATCGCAGCGGCGACCGAAGAGCAAAGCTCGGTGGCCGAAGAGATCAGCCGCAATATCAGCACGATTGCGCTGTTGGCGGACCAGACGTCGGAGCAGGCGTTGAACTCGGCGCAGTTGAGTGAAGAGCTCACTCATACCGCCAATACCCAGTATTCGCTGGTGGAGCGCTTCAACCGATAGACCGCTATCGCAGGCAAGCCAGCTCCCACAGTTGAATGTATTCACACATGGAAATCTGTGAACACCGTCCAATGTGGGAGCTGGCTTGCCTGCGATGAGGTCCTAGCAGCCGCCGAGAAACCCAGCCACTTTCACCGCCGCAGCCGCCAAATGCTGCTCATGACTAAACCCCGAAACCTTCAACGGTTTCAAATCATGATCCCCCGCCACCAGCCACATCACCTCGATGCTCGGCGCTAACACATACCCCTCCACCGCCGCCCGATTGCCCAAGGCATCGCGCTCGCCTTGCACGATCAAGGTCCGCGTCTTCAGCCCTGCCAGATGCTCCACCCGTGGTTTTTCCGGCTTGCCCACCGCATAGAACGGATAACCCAGGCACACCAGCCCATCAGCGTCTAACTCGTCGGCCAACAGACTGGCCATGCGCCCGCCCATGGACTTGCCGCCCACCGCCAGTTTCCCAGCGACATGACGTCGCACTTGCGCATACACCTCACGCCAGGCTTCCAGCAGTTTCGGCGCCGGGTTGGGTGGGCGTTTGCCGCCGTCCACACGGCGTTGGGCCATGTAGGGAAACTCGAAGCGCAACACGTTGACGCCGTGCGCGGCAAGGCGTGCAGCCATGTCGTTCATGAAGGCTGAGTCCATCGGCGCGCCGGCGCCGTGGGCCAGGATCAGCGTCACAGGTTCACGCCCTGCAACGTTCGCCGCGACATCCCACAACCAGCCGTGTTCCTGCACACACTGCGCCCATTGATCCCCGTCAATACTGGCCTTGTGCTCTTTGCCCATGCTTGCCTCGCTATTTAGTCTGCCTATAACTCCAGCCCAAGTGCCGCATTTGCTTGGGTTGAACCGTGGATGGGGAACCATGAACACTACTTTAAGTACCGCCTATAACTACAAGGTGGTCCGCCAATTCGCCATTATGACGGTGGTGTGGGGCATCGTCGGCATGGGGCTCGGGGTTTTTCTCGCCGCCCAATTGGTCTGGCCTGCTCTGAATTTCGATTTACCCTGGACCAGCTTCGGCCGCCTGCGCCCGTTGCACACCAACGCGGTGATCTTCGCGTTCGGTGGCTGCGCGCTGTTCGCCAGCTCCTTCTACTCGGTGCAACGCACCTGCCAAACCCAGCTGTTTGCGCCGAAAATCGCCGCATTCTGCTTCTGGGGCTGGCAGTTGGTCATCCTGTTGGCCGCGATCACCTTGCCGCTGGGCTACACCAGCTCCAAGGAATACGCCGAGCTGGAATGGCCGATCGACATCCTCATCACCATTGTCTGGGTGGCCTACGCCATCGTGTTCTTCGGCACGGTGATGAAGCGCAATACCAAGCACATCTACGTCGGTAACTGGTTTTTCGGTGCGTTCATCATCACCGTGGCCATTTTGCATATCGTCAACAACCTGGAAATCCCGGTCAGCCTGACCAAGTCCTACTCCCTCTACGGGGGTGCGACGGATGCCATGGTGCAGTGGTGGTATGGGCATAACGCGGTAGGCTTTTTCCTCACCGCCGGCTTCCTCGGGATGATGTACTACTTCGTGCCGAAACAGGCCGAGCGTCCGGTGTATTCCTATCGCTTGTCCATCGTGCACTTCTGGGCACTGATCACCCTGTACATCTGGGCCGGTCCGCACCACTTGCACTACACCGCGCTGCCGGACTGGGCACAGTCCCTGGGCATGGTGATGTCGCTGGTACTGCTCGCGCCAAGCTGGGGCGGGATGATCAACGGCATGATGACCCTGTCGGGCGCCTGGCATAAGTTGCGCAGCGACCCGATCTTGCGCTTCCTCGTGGTCTCCCTGGCGTTCTACGGCATGTCGACGTTCGAAGGCCCGATGATGGCGATCAAGACCGTCAACGCCCTTTCCCACTACACCGACTGGACCATCGGCCACGTACACGCCGGCGCCCTCGGCTGGGTAGCGATGATCTCCATCGGCGCGCTGTACCACATGATCCCGAAAATCTTCGGTCGCGAGCAGATGTACAGCCTCGGCCTGATCAACGCGCATTTCTGGCTGGCCACCATCGGCACCGTGCTCTACATCGCCTCGATGTGGGTCAACGGCATCGCCCAGGGCCTGATGTGGCGTGCGGTCAACGAAGACGGCACCTTGACTTACTCCTTCGTCGAAACCCTGGTGGCCAGCCACCCTGGCTTCATCGTGCGGTTGGTGGGCGGTGCAGTGTTCCTCAGCGGCATGTTCCTGATGGCTTACAACACTTGGCGCACCGTGCGCTCGGCACAACCTGTCGAAGCCGCCACCGCCACGCAGATGGCCTGAGGAGTCAGTGATGAAACACGAAACGATTGAAAAGAACGTCGGCCTGCTGATGCTGCTGATGGTGCTGGCCGTGAGTATCGGCGGCCTGACCCAGATCGTCCCGCTGTTCTTCCAGGACGTCACCAACAAGCCGGTGGAAGGCATGAAGCCCTACACCGCGCTGCAACTGGAAGGCCGTGACATCTACATCCGCGAAGGCTGTGTGCAGTGCCACTCGCAGATGATCCGCCCGTTCCGCGCCGAGACCGAACGCTACGGCCACTACTCGGTAGCGGGCGAAAGCGTCTGGGATCACCCGTTCCTGTGGGGCTCCAAGCGCACCGGGCCGGACCTGGCGCGCGTCGGCGCACGCTACTCGGACGACTGGCACCGCGCGCACTTGTACAACCCGCGCAACGTCGTGCCCGAGTCGAAAATGCCAGCCTACCCATGGCTGGTCACCGCCGCGGTCGACAGCAGCCACACCGAGACCAAGTTGAAAGTGATGCGCACCCTCGGCGTGCCGTACACCGACGACGACATCAGTGGCGCCGTGGCCAGCCTCAAGGGCAAGACCGAGATGGACGCGCTGGTGTCGTACCTGCAAGTGCTCGGCACTGCCATCAAGAGCAAGAGGTGAGCCATGGGATTTGAATTCGATGCGGGCACCATCCGCGGCCTTGGCACGCTGGTCGTCGCCATCGCCTTTATCGGCCTGTCGCTGTGGGTGTTCAACAACCGCCGCAATGCGGAATTCGAGCAGGCGCGCCTGCTGCCGTTCGCCGATGAACCCTCTCCATCCGACGCTCAAGAAGAGCCTGCAATAAGGAGCACTCGGCCATGACCCTATTTTGGAGTACATGGATCTGCGTACTGACCCTGGGCAGCCTGATCGGCCTGACCTGGCTGTTGATCGGCACCCGCAAGGGCGAGACCAAGGGCAGTGTGGACCAGACCATGGGCCACGCCTTCGACGGGATCGAGGAGTACGACAACCCCCTGCCCCAGTGGTGGTTCATGCTGTTCGCCGGCACCCTGGTGTTTGCGGTCGGCTACCTGATCCTCTACCCGGGCCTGGGCAACTGGAAAGGTGTGCTGCCAGGCTACGAGGACGGCTGGACGCAGAACAAGGAGTGGGACAAGGAAATGGCCAAGGCCGACGCCAAGTTCGGGCCGATCTTCGCCAAATTCGCGGCCATGCCCGTGGAAGAAGTGGCCAAAGACCCGCAAGCGTTGAAAATGGGCGGTCGCCTGTTTGCCTCCAACTGCGCGGTGTGCCACGGCTCGGACGCCAAGGGCGCATACGGCTTCCCGAACCTGGCGGACAACATCTGGCGCTGGGGCGGTTCGGCCGAGGCGATCAAGACCACCATCCTCAACGGTCGCCACGCGGCGATGCCAGCCTGGGGTGAAATCCTCGGTGAAGACGGCGTGAAAAACGTTGCCGCCTACGTGCGTCACGACCTGGCCAAGCTGCCATTGCCGGCAGACAACAGCGCCGACCTGGCCGCCGGCCAAGCCGCGTTCAACACCACTTGCGTCGCCTGCCACGGCCCGCAAGGCACTGGCATGGAAGCCATGGGTGCACCCGACCTGACCAAACCGGCTGGCTACATCTACGGCACCAGCCTGGCGCAGTTGCAGCAGACGATCCGTCACGGCCGCCAAGGCCAGATGCCGGCGCAGGATGTGCTGCAAGGGAATGACAAGGTGCACTTGTTGGCGGCGTATGTTTACAGCTTGTCCCATGGGGAGCAGAAGACTGAGCAATAGTCAGTCCTTGTAAACCCGCGAGCCCCGCTCAGTGCAAACTGGCGGGGCTTTTTTTGTGGGGACAATATTGCAACTCGCGCCACCAAAGTAGTAACGTGCCTACATTCACCCTGGCCCGGGGAGCTATCCCATGACTATCACCACTATTTCCAGCCGCGAATTCAATCAAGACACAAGCGGTGCCAAAAAAGCCACGCGCCAAGGCCCGGTTTTCATCACCGACCGCGGCAAACCCGCCCATGTGCTGCTAAGCATTGAGGACTACCAGAAGTTGACCGGCCTGAACGCCGACATCGTTGACCTGCTGGTCATGCCGGACGCTGCCGATACCGACTTCCAGACCGAGCGCGCCGTGATCACTCATCGCCCTGTGGACCTTTCTTGATGTATCTACTCGACACCAACGTTATTTCCGAACTACGTAAACCCCAGGCAGACGCGAACGTCGTCGCCTGGGCCAAAAGCGTCATCGCACCGCGCATGTTCATCTCAGTGATTACGCTGAAGGAGTTGGAAACCGGGGTACTGCGTATGGAGCGGCGCGACCCGGCCCAAGGCAAGGTCCTGCGCACCTGGCTCAAGCGCCATGTGATGCCGGCGTTCGATGCCCGAATCCTGCCGGTAGATGCCGCCGTCGCCCTGCGTTGCGCCCACTTACATGTTCCCGACCAGGCGAACGAGAGCGACGCCCTGATCGCTGCGACTGCGCTGGTGCACGGACTCACCGTTGTCACACGCAATGTCAGTGACTTCAAATCCAGTGGCGTGACGGTGATCAATCCCTGGGACGAATAACCGGGCTTTCACCCGCCGAGACTTCGCGACCTTTTGTCACACCCCCTCCAAAGCACAACTTTCCCCTCCCGCCATTCGGGTCTACGCTTCCCCCACAGCGGGCTGGTTCTGGTGTACGCGACGACTGCCGTTGCGAGCCGAAAAAATTCCTGTCCACTTGATCAGCTTTCGAACTCCGACTTTATCCTTACGTAAAACAGGGAAAGGGCGCAGAATCTGGCGTGGAACGCCTTGACACAGGTCAGCGTTGCGTTGCATTGGCCTCTCGCTTTCTACATACTTGCGGCCGATTTTTACCTATAAAAAAACCTAAACCGTGGAACCTTAGAATGAGCACAGCAATCAGTCCGACTGCTTATAACTATAAGGTAGTCCGCCAGTTCGCCATCATGACGGTGGTCTGGGGGATCCTTGGCATGGGGCTCGGGGTGTTCATCGCCTCGCAACTGGTCTGGCCGGAATTGAACTTCGGCTTGCCCTGGACGACCTTCGGTCGCCTGCGCCCGCTGCACACCAACCTGGTGATTTTCGCCTTCGGTGGATGTGCATTGTTTGCCACCTCCTACTATGTCGTGCAGCGAACCTGCCAGACGCGACTGATCTCCGATGGCCTCGCCGCCTTCACCTTCTGGGGCTGGCAAGCCGTGATCCTCGGCGCCATCGTCACCCTGCCCCTGGGCTACACCACCACCAAGGAATACGCCGAGCTGGAATGGCCCATCGCCATTTTGCTTGCCATTGTGTGGGTGACCTATGCCGTGGTGTTCTTCGGCACCATCGTCAAGCGCAAGACCAAGCACATCTACGTGGGCAACTGGTTCTACGGCGCCTTCATCCTGGTCACGGCGATGCTGCACATCGTCAACCACGCCTCGCTGCCGGTCAGCCTGTTCAAGTCCTATTCGGCGTATGCCGGGGCGACGGACGCGATGATCCAGTGGTGGTACGGGCATAACGCGGTGGGTTTTTTCCTGACCACCGGTTTCCTGGGGATGATGTACTACTTCGTGCCGAAACAGGCCGAACGTCCTATTTACTCGTATCGCCTGTCCATCGTGCACTTCTGGGCGCTGATCACCCTGTACATCTGGGCTGGCCCGCACCACTTGCACTACACCGCGTTGCCGGATTGGGCGCAGTCGCTGGGCATGGCGATGTCGATCATCCTGCTGGCCCCGAGCTGGGGCGGCATGATCAACGGCATGATGACCCTGTCGGGCGCCTGGCATAAATTGCGCACCGACCCGATCCTGCGGTTCCTGGTGGTGTCGCTGGCGTTCTACGGCATGTCGACCTTCGAAGGGCCGATGATGGCGATCAAGACCGTCAACTCGCTGTCCCACTACACCGACTGGACCATCGGCCACGTACACGCCGGCGCCCTCGGTTGGGTCGCGATGATCTCCATCGGTGCGCTGTACCACATGATCCCGAAACTGTTTGGTCGCCCGCAAATGCACAGCGTCGCGCTGATCAATGCGCACTTCTGGCTGGCCACCATCGGCACCGTGCTCTACATCGCCTCGATGTGGGTCAACGGCATCACCCAAGGCCTGATGTGGCGTGCGATCAACGATGACGGCACCCTCACCTACTCCTTCGTCGAAGCGCTGCAAGCCAGTCACCCGGGCTTCATCGTCCGCGCCCTGGGCGGTGCATTCTTTGCCTCCGGCATGTTCCTGATGGCCTACAACGTCTGGCGCACCGTACGTGCCGCCGACCCTGTAGAAGCTGAAGCCGCCGCCAAGATCGCCGTAGTGGGAGCGCACTGATGAAGCATGAAGTAGTCGAGAAGAATATCGGCCTGCTGGCCTTCTTCATGGTCATCGCCGTGAGTATCGGCGGCCTGACCCAGATCGTTCCGCTGTTCTTCCAGGACGTCACCAACAAGCCGGTGGAAGGCATGAAGCCGCGCACCGCCCTTGAACTGGAAGGCCGCGACGTCTACATCGCCAACGGTTGTGTCGGCTGCCACTCGCAGATGATCCGCCCGTTCCGCGCCGAAACCGAACGCTACGGCCACTACTCGGTCGCCGGCGAAAGCGTGTGGGACCACCCGTTCCTGTGGGGCTCCAAGCGCACCGGCCCGGACCTGGCCCGTGTCGGCGGACGCTACTCCGATGACTGGCAGCGCGCGCACTTGTACAACCCGCGCAACGTGGTGCCTGAGTCGAAAATGCCGGCGTACCCGTTCCTCGTGGAAAACAAGCTCGACGGCAAGGACACCGCGAAGAAGATGGAAGTCTTGCGCACCCTGGGCGTGCCCTACACCGATGAAGACATCGCCGGTGCAGCTGCAGCCGTGAAGGGCAAGACCGAAATGGACGCGCTGGTGGCCTACCTGCAAGGCCTTGGCACCATCATCAAAAGCAAACGGTGACCTACATGGATATCGGGATGATTCGAGGCCTGGGCACCGTTGTGGTGATGGTGGCCTTTATCGGCCTGGCGTTGTGGGTGTTCAGCCCCCGCCGCAAGTCGGAGTTTGACGACGCAACCATGCTGCCCTTTGCGGATGATCCCGAAGCCATCAAGCACGTCGAGCAAGCTTCTAGGAGTAACAAAGAATGACTACGTTCTGGAGTCTGTACGTCACAGTCCTCAGTCTGGGAACCATCTTCGCCCTGACCTGGCTGTTGCTGTCGACCCGCAAGGGCCAGCGCACCGAGCAGACGGACGAGACCGTCGGCCACTCGTTCGACGGCATCGAGGAGTACGACAACCCGCTGCCAAAATGGTGGTTCATGCTGTTTGTCGGCACCATCGTCTTCGCCCTCGGCTACCTGGTGCTGTACCCGGGCCTGGGCAACTGGAAAGGCGTGCTGCCGGGCTACAACTACCTCGACAACGATAAGCAAACCCCTTTCGCCAACGGCCAGACCGGCTGGACTGGCGTGCACGAATGGGAAAAGGAAATGGCCAAGTCGGAGGCCAAGTTCGGACCGATCTTCGCCAAATTCGCGTCGATGCCCATTGAAGAAGTAGCCAAGGACCCGCAAGCCTTGAAGATGGGTGGCCGTTTGTTCGCCTCCAACTGCTCGGTGTGCCACGGTTCCGATGCCAAGGGCGCCTATGGCTTTCCCAACCTGACCGACGCCGACTGGCGCTGGGGCGGCGACCCGGCCGTCATCAAGGAAACCATCATGAAAGGCCGCCACGCAGTCATGCCCGCCTGGGCTGAAGTAATTGGCGAACAAGGTGTGGCCGACGTCGCCGGTTTCGTGCTGACCAACCTCGATGGCCGCAAGCTGCCGGAAGGTGCCAAGGCCGACGTGGCCAACGGCGAAAAACTCTTCGCCACCAACTGCGTCGCCTGCCACGGCCCGGCCGGTAAAGGTACCCCAGCGATGGGCGCGCCCGACCTGACCCATCCAGGCGCGTTCATCTACGGTTCGAGCTTCGCGCAACTGCAACAGACCATCCGTTACGGCCGCCAGGGCCAGATGCCTGCGCAGGAACAATTGCAGGGCAACGACAAAGTGCACTTGCTGGCGGCGTATGTTTACAGCTTGTCTCATAAAGACAAAACCGCAGAAGAACAGTAGTCCTTTAGAAACACGGATGCCCCGCACAGTCAAACTGGCGGGGCATTATTGCCATTACCGGTAGCTAAGCAAACAACCAGCATTATTGATGCGCCGCTTTTTCCTGGTACCCGCCCAGCTCACTGCCGTATCGCAGTGTTACAGGCAAATAACATTAAAAAACCACGCAATCGAGATTCAGGAACGACCGTCTTCTCGGATTTTGGCTGGCCTCAATTACTCAACTTATTGACTTGCCCCATCAGGCCTATTTACTTGGAAAGAGGCAATCCTTCGAACTCCGGATGAGAGAACTTACCTTCAGGTTGCCTCGACTGGTCAACACCTTGACCCGCGTTACCAGGGAAGTTGCTTTCAAACCATTTCCGTTCCGCAGCAATCCAAGGGTTCTCAGGCAGCTTGGAAGTAGTCAATCCTTCAAGCTTCTGATGAGGGATTTTGTCTTGAGACTGCCCCGATTGATCAACACCTCGATCCGCGTTACCACTTAAGTTGCTTTCAGCCAATTCCCGTTCCGCAGCAATCCAAGGGTTCTCAGGCAGCTTGGAAGCAGTCGGTTGTTCAGGTTCCTGCTGGTTTGGGATTTTTGGCAAATTAAACACGTGCGCATT
This sequence comes from Pseudomonas sp. Marseille-Q1929, assembly GCF_017316265.1. Taxonomy (NCBI): domain Bacteria; kingdom Pseudomonadati; phylum Pseudomonadota; class Gammaproteobacteria; order Pseudomonadales; family Pseudomonadaceae; genus Pseudomonas; species Pseudomonas sp. Marseille-Q1929. The sequence continues at coordinate 149,266 of NZ_JAFLWU010000007.1, read as the reverse complement.
AAAGTTGGAAATATTCATTTCAATTTCTCCTTGATGATGAGTATACGGTTAACTAGGTGACAAAAAGCCAGTTAACCGTTCCAAACACTTAATACTGCGTTACAACTCACCAAACAGGCCCTACAGAGAATAATGCAAGCGTGCACCACTCGCTGAGCCGAGTTCACGCTGCGCTTACTGTCGCGCCCCCCCCCCATTCAACACCTCGCACCCAGCGTGCTGACAGCGAAACGCCAAGTCGATGGCTGGTCGTGTTTCTGAGTATATTTCTTAACCCTTGCCACCTACGCAACGCTGGTTGGCGGCCCGAACAAGTGTGCATCTACATGTGTCTGTATGCGTGCTTTCAGAGCGTGATGTACGACAAGGACAACGTGCACCCGTTGGCAGTGTATGTTTACAGCTTGCCCCATGGGGTAAGAGGCTGAGGAGCGGTAAGGCGTCAGGAACAACGAAGCCCCACGCAGTGAGAACTGGCGGGGCTTTCTTATAAGGCGTTGACAACCAATAACGCCCTATCGATTTCTCGCACTTACTTGATGTATGGAAGTTTCTTCTCTATATCATGACGGCCGACCTGTCCGTGCTTACCATCAAACCCTAACTGCTGCATCAACTCAGGACGACTCAAGAGTTCACGCACGAACATCTTGTCTTCATCACTGGAAGTATTCGAAGTCAATACACGCTGAAGTCTTGGAACCGTTAACTCGTCGAAAGCACGGCCGGCTGTACTGAGTGGGCTCACATACTTGAAATCATTGAAATTATCAAATAAATGCCGCGCAATGTCCTTATCACTCATGGTGGTGAACCGGCCATTTTCTTTTCTCTCAAAGGCGCCGAGACTGGCCTGGTCAATTTTCCCATCGTGCTTGTGCTTGCCATAACCGTCGCACTTCTCGAACAACCCGTCTCTTTCCAATATGGCCCGGGCCAAAGATGAATCATCGGAATAGGCCCCATTCCGCTCGGAAAAGTACGCTATTTTCGCCAGCGATTCGCGAGTCACAGAACCTGGGTACTTGGGATCGGTAAACCTGTCAAAGTTCGTGCGCAGAAGAAAAACCAGCCCTTCATCAGAAGTAGAAGTATAAGGATCAGAAGCCGCGCTCGTTGCTGGCGAGTTCGATTCCTGAACCGACGCCAACGAAGGATTATAGGAAACACCACTAATAGCAGTCATTAACAGCTCCTCGATTAATAGATCATATATAGGCCTACTCTTCGTGAAACCTAGCAACCCTACAGTTCCTACTGAATTCGGAACAAGTGTTTAACAAAATTTCCTAGGGGTAACGATGTGCAGCTCCTACATCACTTTATGGACAAGTCCGCACAGGCGTGAAGATACTTCCCTCACGCACGGCCAGCGGTGTACAGCCCACAATTTTGTACAGGACAATCCCTAGGGCAAATGACCAACCTCGCGCCAAAAACCGTCCATACTTCCCAAGTCAATTGATCCAGATCACGTACACCATCAATTGATTTCCCCCAACGCGACCAAAGGTCGCACCCTTTGCGCACCATCGGGGGCGTATCATTAGGCCACTGCAACACCCCTAATTTGACCCCGGTTGGCACGTACTGGCCGAGGCAAATCTCCACCGCCGTGGGATGCAATGATGAGCGACCAAATACCGGTACATGACGTTACCCCGCCTGCCAAAACCGTTGACCTCTACGCCTCGCGAGAGAAGATCTATACCCGTGCCTTCACCGGCCTGTTCCGTAATCTGCGGATGCTCGGCGGTGCCGGTCTGTTCCTGCTCTACTTCGGCACGGTGTGGCTGAACTGGGGTGGCCACCAGGCCGTGTGGTGGAACCTGCCGGAGCGTAAATTCTTTATTTTCGGTGCGACCTTCTGGCCCCAGGACTTCATCCTGCTCTCGGGCATTCTTATCGTCGCGGCCTTTGGCCTGTTCTTTATCACCGTGTACGCCGGCCGCGTGTGGTGCGGCTATACCTGCCCGCAAAGCGTGTGGACGTGGATCTTCATGTGGTGCGAAAAAGTCACCGAAGGCGACCGCAACCAGCGCATCAAGCTCGACAAGGCGCCGATGGGCGCCAACAAGTTCGTGCGTAAATTCAGCAAGCACACCCTGTGGCTGCTGATCGGCTTTGTCACCGGCATGACCTTTGTCGGCTATTTCTCGCCGATCCGCGAACTGGTGTTCGACTTCTTCACCGGCCAGGCCGATGGCTGGTCGTATTTCTGGGTCGGTTTCTTCACCCTCGCCACCTACGGCAACGCCGGCTGGCTGCGCGAGCAGGTGTGTATCTACATGTGCCCGTACGCACGTTTCCAGAGCGTGATGTTCGACAAGGACACGTTGATCGTTTCCTACGACCCACGCCGTGGCGAACTGCGTGGCCCGCGCAAAAAAGGCAGCGACTACAAGGCCGAGGGCCTGGGGGATTGCATCGACTGCACGATGTGCGTGCAGGTGTGCCCTACCGGGATCGACATCCGCGACGGCCTGCAAATCGAGTGCATCGGCTGCGCGGCGTGTATCGACGCCTGCGACAACATCATGGACAAGATGGACTACCCACGCGGCCTGATCAGCTACACCACCGAACACAACCTGTCCGGGCAGAAAACCCACAAACTGCGCCCGCGCCTGATCGGCTACGCACTGGTGCTGCTGGCGATGATCAGCCTGCTGGTAGCCGCGTTTTTCATGCGCTCGCTGGTGGGTTTCGACGTGAGCAAGGACCGCGTGCTGTACCGCGAAAACGCCGAAGGCCGCATCGAAAACGTCTACAGCCTGAAGATCATGAACAAGGACCAGCGCGACCACACCTACGTGCTCGACGCCGCCGGTCTGCCCGACCTCAAGCTGCAAGGCCGCCGCGAGATCAGGGTAGCCGCCGGTGATATCGTCAGCATGCCGGTGGAGCTGTCCAGTGCGCCGGAACAATTGCCGTCAAGCACCAACGAGGTCAAATTCATCCTCACCGATGCCGATGACCCCGACGTTCGTATCGAAGCCAAGAGCCGATTCATCGGCCCTCAAGTCCGTTAAACATAGAGAGCAGAACAATGCCCGTAGCGACTGCCGCAAGCCCCTGGTACAAGCACCTCTGGCCCTGGATCATCATTGCGATCCTGGCCTGCTCGGTGACCTTGACCTTGTCCATGGTGACCATCGCGGTGAACAACCCGGACAACCTGGTCAACGACAACTACTACGAGGCCGGCAAAGGCATCAACCGCTCGCTGGACCGCGAACTGCTGGCCCAGACCCTGCAACTGCGCGCCAAGGTGCACCTGGACGAGCTAACCGGTGAAGTCGAGTTGCACCTGAGCGGCAACAGCAACCCGACTACCCTGGAACTCAACCTGATTTCCCCGACGCAGCCCGAGAAGGATCGCAAGATCAACCTGGCCCGCAGCGACAGCGAACCCGGCCGCTATATCGGCCAGGTCACCGACAAGGTCGAAGGCCGCCGCTTCGTCGAACTGCTCGGCGTGGAAGGCGACCGTACCTGGCGCATGTTCGAAGAGGAACAGGTCAGCCACGACAAGGACTTGCTGTTGGGGGATGAGCCGTTGCAAGGTGCCGAAGACCTGAAAAAGTAACAGCCGGCGCTTCGCGCATCGCGGGCAAGCCCGCTCCCACAGGGGATTGCATTCCAAATGTGGGAGCGGGCTTGCCCGCGATGAGGCCCTCCCAGCCACTATAGATTCCAGCTCATGACCACCCCCTGCTACCACTGCGCCCTGCCCGTCCCCGCCGGCAGCCGGTTTACCGCCCAGATCCTCGGCGAGCGCCGCGAACTCTGCTGCCCCGGTTGCCAGGCCGTGGCCGAAGCCATTGTGGCCGGCGGCCTGGAAAGCTATTACCAGCACCGCAGCGAAGCCTCGGCCAACCCCGACGCACTGCCGGTGCAACTGGTGGACGAATTGGCGCTGTACGACCGCGCCGACGTGCAAAAACCCTTCGTGCGCCACGACGGCGAGCTGGCCGAAACCACCCTGCTGATGGAAGGCATCAGTTGCGCCGCCTGCGGCTGGCTGATCGAAAAACACCTGCGTCGCCTGCCCGCCGTGGCCGAGGCGCGGCTGAACCTGTCCAACCATCGCCTGCAAGTGCGCTGGGCCGACGGGCAATTGCCGCTGAGCCAACTGCTCGCCGAGTTGCGCCACATCGGCTATGCCGCCCACCCCTATCAAGCGGACCGCGCAGCCGAACAGTTGGCCAACGAAAACCGCTTGGCCTTGCGCCAGTTGGGCGTGGCCGGGCTGCTGTGGTTCCAGGCGATGATGGCGACCATGGCCACCTGGCCGGAATTCAATATCGACCTGAGCCCGGAGTTGCACGTGATCCTGCGCTGGGTGGCGATGTTCCTGACCACACCCATCGTGTTCTACAGCTGCGCGCCGTTTTTCAAAGGTGCGATGCGCGACCTGCGCACACGCCACCTGACCATGGATGTGTCGGTGTCCCTGGCCATCGGCGGGGCGTATCTGGCGGGGATCTGGACCGCGATCACCGGCGTCGGCGAGTTGTATTTCGACGCGGTGGGCATGTTCGCCCTGTTCCTGCTCGCCGGACGCTACCTGGAGCGCCGTGCCCGGGAACGCACGGCCGCTGCCACCGCGCAATTGGTCAACCTCTTGCCCGCGTCGTGCCTGCGCTTGCAACGCGACGGCCAGAGCGAACGCATCCTGCTCAGCGAACTGACCCTGGGTGATCGCGTGCTGGTGCATCCCGGCGCGGTATTGCCGGCAGACGGCGTGATTCTCGACGGCCAGTCCAGCATCGATGAATCCCTGCTCACCGGCGAGTACCTGCCGCAACCGCGCCAGGTCGGCGATGCCGTCACGGCGGGCACCCTCAACGTCGAAGGCGCGCTGACCGTCGAAGTGCGCGCCCTCGGCCACGACACGCGCCTGTCCGCCATCGTGCGCCTGCTGGAACGGGCCCAGGCAGAAAAACCGCGCCTGGCGCAAATCGCCGACCGCGCCGCGCAATGGTTCCTGCTGTGCTCGCTGATTGCCGCCGCCGTGATCGGCCTGGTGTGGTGGGAGCTGGATTCATCCCGCGCGTTCTGGATCGTCCTGGCCATGCTCGTTGCGACCTGCCCCTGCGCGCTGTCGCTGGCCACGCCCACCGCCCTCACCGCCGCCACCGGCACCCTGCACAAACTCGGGCTGTTGCTGACCCGTGGCCATGTGCTGGAAGGCCTGAACCAGATCGACACGGTGATTTTCGACAAGACCGGCACCCTCACCGAAGGCCGCTTGGCCCTCCGCGCGATCCGTCCCCTGGGCACGTTGAGCAGCGACGACTGCCTGGGCCTCGCCGCCGCCCTCGAAAACCGCTCCGAACACCCGATTGCCCGCGCCTTTGGCCGCGCCCCACTGGCCGCCGACGAGGTGCTCAGCACCCCCGGCCTGGGCCTGGAAGGCCGCGTCGGCGAGCGCCAACTGCGCATCGGCCAGCCCGGTTTTGTCTGCGCCCTCAGCGGTTGCCCGATCCCCGCCTCACCGGACGAAGCCGGGCAGTGGCTGCTGCTGGGCGATACCCACGGCGCCCTCGCCTGGTTTGTCCTCGATGACCGTTTGCGCAGCGACGCCCCGACCCTGCTGGCAGCGTGCAAGGCCCGCGGTTGGCGCACCTTGTTGCTGTCGGGCGACAGCTCGCCAATGGTCGCCAGCGTGGCGGCCGAACTGGGCATCGATGAAGCCCGTGGCGGCCTGCGCCCGGACGACAAGCTGCAGGTGCTGCAACAGTTGCACCAGCAAGGCCGCAAGGTGCTGATGCTCGGCGATGGGGTCAACGATGTGCCGGTCCTCGCCGCCGCCGATATCAGCGTGGCCATGGGTTCGGCCACCGACCTGGCCAAGACCAGCGCCGACGCGGTGCTGCTGTCCAACCGCCTCGACGCCCTGGCCCAAGCCTTCACCCTGGCGCGCCGCACCCGGCGCGTGATCATTGAAAACTTGCTGTGGGCCGGGCTGTACAATGGCCTTATGCTGCCGTTTGCCGCCCTGGGTTGGATCACGCCGATCTGGGCGGCGATCGGCATGTCCCTCAGTTCGTTGACCGTGGTGCTCAACGCCCTGCGCCTGACTCGCCAGCCGAGCGCGCCGGCCACCAGCGCCCCTACAGTCACCCGCCCGCTGCCGGCATAAGCCGGGCGGGCTTGGAGTACCGATGCCAGCTCTCTACGTGATGATTCCAGCGGCGCTGCTGTTAGTGGGCGTGGCCATCTACATCTTCTTCTGGGCGGTGGACAGCGGCCAATACGACGACCTCGACGGCCCGGCCCACAGCGTGCTGTTTGACGACCAGGACCCCAACCACCTGGCCGCTGTCGACGAGGCCAACGGCCCCGAACAGCCGCCCAAAGACCCGCCCCATGCTTGAATTGGCGCCGCTGCTGGTCTCCGCGCTGATCCTTGGCCTGCTCGGCGGCGGCCACTGCCTGGGCATGTGTGGCGGGCTGATGGGCGCGCTGACCCTGGCGATCCCCAAGGAGCAACGCAGCCGGCGCTTTCGCCTGCTGCTGGCGTACAACCTGGGGCGCATCCTCAGCTATGCCACGGCCGGCATCTTGATCGGCCTGGCGGGCTGGGCCGTGGCGAACAGCCCGGCGGCGATGTTCATGCGTGTGCTGGCCGGGTTGCTGCTGATCAGCATGGGCCTGTACCTGGCCGGCTGGTGGAGCGGCCTGACCCGCATCGAAAGCCTCGGGCGCGGCCTATGGCGGCATATCCAGCCGATTGCCAACCGTTTGCTGCCGGTGTCCAGCCTGCCGCGCGCCTTGCTGCTGGGCGCGCTCTGGGGCTGGTTGCCGTGCGGGTTGGTCTACAGCACCCTGCTGTGGGCGGCGAGCCAGGGCAATGCGCTGGAAAGCGGGTTGTTGATGCTGGCGTTTGGATTGGGCACGTGGCCGGTGCTGCTGGCGACCGGGCTGGCGGCCGAGCGGGTCACGGCGCTGTTACGCAAACGCAGCGTAAGAATGACCGGTGGCCTGCTGGTGATTCTGTTTGGAATTTGGACATTGCCCGGTCCGCATCAGCACTGGTTAATGGGCCACTAAATCGCCATGTGGCATAGCGCCGCTCCCCGTTGATGCAAATCAAGATGCCATCCGCGCCACGCCCCTAGACTCGGCCCATTAGCCTATCCGGGGGAACGCCCGCATGCTCGACGCCATTCGTTGGGACACCGATCTGATTCACCGCTACGACTTGGCGGGGCCGCGCTACACGTCCTACCCCACCGCCGTACAATTCGACAGCCAAGTCGGCACGTTCGACCTGCTCCACGCCCTGCGCGACAGCCGCAAGGCCGCGCGGCCACTGTCGCTGTATGTGCATGTGCCGTTCTGCGCGAACATCTGCTACTACTGCGCCTGCAACAAGGTCATCACCAAGGACCGTGGCCGTGCCCATGCCTACCTGCAACGGCTGGAGCAGGAAATCCAACTGGTGGCCTGCCACCTCGACCCGAAACAGCCGGTAGAGCAACTGCACTTCGGCGGCGGCACCCCGACCTTTCTCAGCCACGACGAACTGCGCCAAGTCATGGGCTGCCTGCGCAAGCACTTCAATCTGCTCGACGATGACTCCGGCGACTATGGCATCGAGATCGATCCGCGCGAAGCCGACTGGGCCACCATGGGCCTGCTACGTGAGCTAGGCTTCAACCGCGTGAGCATTGGCCTGCAAGACCTCGACCCCGAGGTGCAACGGGCGGTCAATCGCCTGCAAAGCCTGGAAGAAACCCGCGCCGTGATCGACGCGGCGCGCACCCTGCAGTTTCGCTCGATCAATATCGACCTGATCTACGGCCTGCCCAAGCAAACCCCGCTCAACTTTGCACGCACCGTGGAAGAAGTGATCAAGCTGCAACCCGACCGCCTGTCGGTGTTCAACTACGCCCACCTGCCGGAGCGCTTCATGCCGCAGCGGCGGATCAACACCGACGACCTGCCCTCCCCGGCGGAAAAGCTGCTGATGCTGCAAACCACCATCGAACAACTGACCCAGGCCGGCTACCGCTACATCGGCATGGACCACTTCGCCCTGCCGGACGACGAGCTGGCCATCGCCCAGGAAGAAGGCACCTTGCAGCGTAACTTCCAGGGCTACACCACCCACGGTCATTGCGACCTGATCGGCCTCGGCGTGTCGGCCATCAGCCAGATCGGCGACCTGTATTGCCAGAACACCAGCGACCTCAATGCTTACCAGAACACCCTGGCCAGCGCGCAACTGGCTACCAGCCGAGGTTTGGTGTGCACCACGGACGACCGCTTGCGCCGGGAAGTGATCCAGCAGTTGATCTGCAATTTCAACCTGGCATTCGACAAGATCGAACAGGCCTTCAACATCGATTTTCGCGGGTATTTCGACGAGATTTGGCCCCAACTTGAGGCCATGGCCGCCGACGGCCTGATCGAGCTGGATGCCCAGGGCATTCGCGTGTTGCCGGCAGGGCGCCTGCTGGTGCGTTCGGTGTGCATGGTGTTCGATGCCTACCTGGAACACCAGAATAGGCAGCGGTTTTCACGGGTGATTTGAGCGCGGTTATTTCATCGCCAGGCCGGCGGCCTTGATCGCGTCGCCAGCACTCAGGTCTTTCATCGCCTTGGTCAAGGACGCCTGGGCACTGGTCAGGCTGGCCTGCAGCGCACCCAACGCCGATTGCAGGGCAGTGGCCTTGGCCCTGGCCTGCTCGGGGCTGAGGCTCTTGTCAGCCATGACCGCCGCCATTTCCGCCTGTTTCTCGGCGATCTGCTTCTTGATCTCGCGGATCATCTTCAACAGTTGCTTGACGTTTTCTGCCAAGCCGCTGTCGTCGATGTCACTGTTGGAGGTTTTCTCGGCCGCCGCCGCTTTCATCGCCGCACCGGAAATGACCACCGAGACCGCAGGTTTGGTTTCATCGGTGGCCTTGGGATCGGCGGCGTCGGTTTTAGCAACGGGCTTTTTTGTATCTGGCGTCGCCGTAATCTGCGTGCGCATTGCCAGGTCGAGCGTAAGGGAAGCCATCTTGTGAACATCCAGGTTCCAGGGTTGATAGCAAGCCATCGGCACCGGGTGAAAATTCTTTATACCCCTGTCGGTTTTTTGTACAGGCTGGCCTCACCCTCCCTCAGTGCGTTACCCTTACGTCTTATGTGTGTTTTCCCACAAGGATTTAAGAAATGTCCGAGCCAGTTAAACTGCGCGCTCACAGCCAGGCTCATTGCAAGGATTGCAGCCTGGCCCCCCTCTGCTTGCCACTTTCGTTGAATTTGGAAGACATGGATGCGCTGGACGACATCGTTAAACGCGGCCGCCCACTGAAAAAAGGCGAGTTCCTGTTTCGCCAGGGCGACAAGTTCGATTCCGTCTATGCAGTACGTTCCGGCGCGTTGAAGACGTTCAGCCTGAGCGACAGCGGCGAAGAGCAGATCACCGGTTTCCACTTGCCCAGCGAATTGGTAGGGCTGTCCGGCATGGACACCGAGATTCACCCGGTGTCGGCCCAGGCGCTGGAGACGACGTCGGTGTGCGAAATCCCTTTCGAACGCCTCGACGAACTGGCCCTGCAATTGCCGCAATTGCGCCGTCAGTTGATGCGCGTGATGAGCCGCGAGATTCGTGACGACCAACAAATGATGCTGCTGCTGTCGAAGAAAACCGCCGACGAGCGCATCGCGACCTTCCTGGTCAACCTGTCCGCACGCTTCCGCGCCCGTGGCTTCTCGGCCAACCAGTTCCGCCTGAGCATGTCGCGCAATGAAATCGGCAACTACCTGGGCCTCGCGGTGGAAACCGTGTCCCGCGTGTTTACCCGCTTCCAGCAGAACGAGCTGATCGCCGCCGAGGGCAAGGAGGTGCATATCCTCGACCCGATCCAGCTGTGCGCGCTGGCCGGTGGCTCCCTCGAGGGCTGATCCAGACACTTGCGGCCGCGCCAACCAGCGAGGCCGCAGGTATACTTCGAGTCCGTTTCCAACCCCAGGACTCTTCGACGATGACCCTCGATTCGTTCGACATCAAATCCCTGATCCGCCCTGTCATCGACTTCCCCAAGCCTGGGGTGATCTTTCGTGACATTACCCCTCTGTTCCAGTCGCCCCGCGCCCTGCGCCTGGTGGCCGATACCTTTGCCCATCGCTATGTCGAAGCTGACTTCACCCATATCGGCGCGATGGATGCGCGGGGCTTCCTGATCGGTTCGATCATCGCCTATCAACTGAACAAACCGCTGATCCTGTTCCGCAAGCAGGGCAAACTGCCGGCCGACGTGCTGGCCGAGGGTTACCAGACCGAATACGGCGAAGCCTTCCTGGAAGTGCATGCCGACAGCCTGTGTGAAGGCGACTCGGTGCTGATGTTCGATGACCTGATCGCCACGGGCGGGACCTTGATTGCGGCGGCGAATCTGGTGCGACGCATGGGCGCGAAGATTTTTGAAGCGGCGGCGATTATTGACTTGCCTGAGTTGGGTGGGTCGCAGCGGTTGGAAGATATGGGGATTCCGACGTTTTGTTTGACGCAGTTTGCCCTGACTGAAAGGTAAGGGTTGCCTGGGCTGACGCCATCGCGGGCAAGCCCGCTCCCACATTTTGATTTGCGAATACATTCAAATGTGGGAGCTGGCTTGCCTGCGATGAGGCCCTGAAAAACACTACACAACTAGAGCCCCATCTGCTTGCTGATGATCTCGTTCATCACCTCCCGCGTCCCCCCACCAATCGACAGGATGCGATTGTCGCGATACAGCCGCTCCACCAGGCTGCCACGCATGTACCCCTGCCCACCCAGGATCTGCACCGCGTCATAAGTGACCCGATCCGCCGTGTCAGTCGCCAGGTTCTTGGCCATGGAAATTTCCTTGATCACACTCTTGCCCGCCGCCATCTTCGCCGCCTGGCGATAAGTGAATTCCCGCGAGACTTCCACCGCCGTGGCCATTTCCGCCAACCGGTGCTTGAGCACCTGGAATTTGCCGATGGGCTTGCCAAAGGCTTCACGCTGAGCGGCCCATTGAAGGCTTTCTTCCAGGGCCATCTGCGCCGTCATGTTGGCCATCAGCGCCAGGGCCAGGCGTTCGCTCTGGAAGTTGCCCATGATGCAGGCAAAGCCCATGTTCTCGGCACCGATCAAGTTGCCTACGGGCACCCGGCAATCATCGAAGAACAATTCAGCCGTGTCCGACGCCCACCAGCCCATTTTCTTCAGGGGTTGGCCGACGGTGAAACCGGGGGTGTTTTTTTCGATCAGTAACAGGCTGATGCCGGCAAAGCCCGGCCCGCCAGTGCGTACGGCGACGGTATAGAAGTCGGCGCGGATGCCGCTGGTGATAAAGGTTTTGCTGCCGCTGACCCGGTAATGGTCGCCATCACGGACGGCGCGGGTTTGCAGGTTGGCCACATCGGAACCACCGCCCGGCTCGGTGACGGCCAGGGCGATGATCTTTTCGCCCGCCAGCACCAGAGGCGCCACGCGTTCGCGCAGCTCGGGCCGCGCCCATTTGACGACGGGCGGCAGGCCGATATCCAGCGAACCGAGGCCGGCGACCACACCACCGGAGCCACAACGCATCAACTCCTCGCTGGCCGCGACCTTGGCGAACAGATCGCCTTCATGGCTGCCGCCGAGGGCTTCGGGGTAGCCGATACCGAGGATCCCCGCCGCGCCGGCCTTGAGGTACAACTCGCGAGGAAAGCTTTCGGCCTCCTCCCATTGCTCGATCCCCGGCAGCATCTCGCGCTCGACAAAACGGCGCACGCTGTCGCGGACCAATTGGTGGCTGGGGTCGAAGTAGTCCTGATAGGCAGACATCGGCAAGCTCCACGGTGAGGTGGAGGGAAATTACCAAGCGCTTGCTTGGTTATCAAGCACACAGGATCACACAAAACACTGTGGGAGCTGGCTTGCCTGCGATAGCGGAGTGTCAGGCAACATCAATGTCACCGTTCCACCGCGATCGCAGGCAAGCCAGCTCCCACAGAAGCCTGCTTTCACATTGGGGTTGCCGTGTTGCTTAGAGCGCGATCGGTTTACGACCCGCAAAGGAGTGCGCCAACGTGCCGCCATCCACCAACTCCAACTCGCCCCCCAATGGCACGCCATGGGCGATACGCGAGGTGATCAGGCCTTTGTTGGTCAGCAGCTGCGCAATGTAATGCGCCGTCGCTTCGCCTTCCACCGTCGGGTTGGTGGCCAGGATCACCTCGGTAAAGGTGCCCTGCTCTGCAATCCGCGCCACCAGTTGCGGGATGCCAATCGCCTCAGGCCCCAAACCGTCCAGCGGCGAGAGGTGGCCCTTGAGCACAAAGTAGCGCCCGCGATAACCGGTCTGCTCCACCGCGTACACATCCATCGGCCCTTCCACCACGCACAGCAGCGTGTCGTCGCGGCGCGGGTCGGCGCATTGCGGGCAGAGGTCTTCTTCGGTGAGGGTGCGGCACTGGCGGCAGTGGCCCACGCCAGTCATGGCCTGGCTCAGGGCCTGGGCCAACCGGGTGCCGCCACTGCGGTCACGCTCCAGCAGTTGCAGCGCCATGCGCTGGGCGGTTTTCTGGCCGACGCCGGGCAAGGTGCGCAGGGCGTCGATCAGTTGGCGAATCAGGGGGCTGAAGCTCATGGGCGAAGGGTCCGACAAAACAACGAGACGCGGTTTATACCCGCGCCCCGGATTAGCGTCAAATGCTCAATCCTGCGCGACGCGCACCACCAACTTGCCGAAGTTGCGCCCTTCAAGCAAACCGATAAAGGCTTCGGGCGCCTGCTCCAGGCCGTCCACCACGTCTTCGCGGAATTTCACCTTGCCCTCGCGCACCCACGGCACCATGGCGCTGATGAACTCGGGTTGGCGGTCGCCGTAGTCGTCAAACACGATAAAGCCCTGGATGCGCACACGCTTGGTCAGCAACGTGCGTTGCAATGCGGGCAACCGGTCAGGACCGCTCGGCGGCTGATGGGCGTTGTAGCCAGCGATCAACCCGCACAACGGGATGCGCGCCTTGGGGTTGAGCAACGGCAGCACCGCGTCGAACACCTTGCCGCCGACGTTTTCGAAGTAGATGTCCACGCCCTTGAAGCAGGCCTGAGCCAGTTCATCGGCGAAGTCCGCGCTCTTGTGGTCGATACAGGCATCAAAGCCCAACTCATCCACCACGTAACGGCACTTGTCTGCACCGCCGGCGATACCCACCACACGCAAGCCCTTGAGCTTGGCCACCTGCCCCACCACCGAGCCCACCGCACCGGACGCTGCCGCCACTACCAGGGTTTCGCCGGCCTTGGGCTGGCCGATGTCCATCAGGCCCATGTAGGCGGTCATGCCCGGCATGCCGAGCACGCCCAAGGCCATGGAGGGGCTGGCGAGGCCCTTGGGCACCGGGATCAGGTTGTGTCCGTCGGAAATGCTGTGGCTTTGCCAGCCGGTGGCACCGACCACCAGATCACCCACTTCGAATTTCGGATTGCGCGACTGCTCGATACGGCTGACAGCGCCGCCGGTCATCACTTCGTCGATTTCCACCGGAGCGGCGTAGGACGGCGCGTCACTCATGCGTCCGCGCATGTAGGGGTCGAGGGACAGGTACAAGGTCTTTAGCAGGACTTGGCCGTCGGCCAACTCCGGAAGATTCACACGCTCCAGGCGGAAGTTTTCCGGGGTGGGTGCGCCCTGTGGGCGTGAGACCAGGACAATGCGCTGGTTCAAAGTCGGTTGTTGAGACATCTGGGGCTCCTTTCGCGAATCCATCGGTATAGGGTGCAGACCATGCTTGGGGTGCCGGGGTTCAGATTGGACGCGGAGCGTCCGCGGCGGCGTTACCACGCAGAGCGTGGGAACGATCAGCCAGCTCCCACATGAGTTGTGGCGCGCGCAAAAAAATGCCAGGCACATGGCCTGGCATTCGAGTCTAGCTAACGCTCGCCGATCAGAACGGCAGCTTCATGCCCGGCGGCAGTTGCATGCCAGCGGTCACGCCGCCCATTTTTTCCTGGCTGTTGGCTTCGATCTTGCGCACGGCGTCGTTGACGGCCGCGGCGAACAGCGCTTCAAGCATTTCCAGGTCGTCTTCGCCAACACCTGGCAATACGCTTGGGTCGATGCTGACGCGCTTGATGTCGTGACGACCGGTCATCACCACGCTGACCATATCGCCACCGGCTTTACCGGTGACTTCGGCGTTGGCCAGTTCTTCCTGCATCTTGGCCATTTTTTCCTGCATCTGCTGCGCCTGCTTCATCAGGCCGGCCATGCCACCTTTCATCATGGGAATCACCTCAAAGTACGTGGATCAAGTAAGTAGCCCGGTATCAGGACGCCTGGGGCACCGGGGCTTCGACAGGTTCAATAGTATCGTGGCGGACGACCGCACCGAACTGTTGCATCATTTGCTGGATGAGCGGATCAGCGTGGATCGAGTCCTCGGCTTCGCGCTGGCGGTTGATGCGCCGGCGGGTCGCGGCCTGGGCCGGGGTTTCCTGCTCAGGCTTGATCAACTCGATGGCGATGGTCAGCGTGCGCTCATGGTACTGGTTCAGTGCGTCATTCAGGCGACGTTGCTGGGTGGCGTTGAACAGGGCGCTGTGGGCCGGGTCCAGGTGCAGCAGCCAGTGGTCACCGTCAATGGCGATCAGCGTGCAGTTGGCGGCGATGCTGCCGGTCATGCCGGAGATCGGCAGTTTCGGGAACAGCTCCAGCCATTGCAGGGCCAAGCCAGTGGCCGGCGCCGCTGCGGGTTCCGCCTCGGGCTCGGGGGCCGGCTCGGCGGTGTGCTCGCTGGCCAGGTCGTCCAGGTAGCTGTAGGCCGAATCCATGTCCGGCTCGATGTAGTCTTCGTCCAGCGGCGGTTCGTCGTCGTCGATACCCGGCACAGCGGCTTCAACCTGGGCAACGGTCGGCTCCGGCACGGGTGCAGACACCCACTCTGGGGCGTCGGGCACCGCGCTGTCCGGGGTCGGCGTGGGCATCGGCGTCAGCTCGGGCTGCTCGCCGGTGGTTTCCAGCACGGGCTCCACGGCGGGCTGTTGCTCGGCTTCGGGCTCGGCCTCGGCTGCTACTGGGTCGTTCCACGGCAGGTCAACGACCGGCTCGGGCTCGGGTTCGACAACCGCTTCCGGCGCGACCAAGGGCGCAACCACCACCGGCTCGGGCGCCGGCGCCGGTACAGCAACCACTGGCGCGACAACCGCCGCACCAGCCACTGGTTTGGCGGAATCAACTGTGGCCTGGCTGATCCCCACTGGCTTTAGCGGCTGTCTCGGCGCGTCTGCCGCGTCGGCGGGCCGGAACGCCAGCATCCGCAGCAGGACCATTTCAAAGCCGCCACGCGGGTCTGGTGCCAGGGGCAGGTCGCGGCGACCGATCAGGCCCATCTGGTAGTAGAACTGCACATCTTCGGCCGGCAGCGCCTGGGCCAGGGCGAGCACACGGTCGCGGTCGCCATGGCCGTTATCGACGCCCTCAGGCAGGGCCTGGGCGATGGCGACGCGGTGCAGCACATTGAGAATTTCCGAAAGCACGCCGTTCCAGTCCGGGCCCTGCTCCGACAGGTGGCGCACGGCTTCGAGCAACGCCTTGGCGTCGCCTTCGATCAGCGCGTGCAGCACGTCGAACACTTGGCCGTGATCGAGGGTGCCGAGCATGGCGCGCACATCGGCAGCCATGACCTTGCCTTCACCAAAGGCGATGGCCTGGTCGGTGAGGCTCATGGCGTCACGCATCGAACCATCGGCGGCGCGACCGAGCAGCCACAGCGCGTCGTCTTCGAACGGCACGTTCTCGACGCCCAGCACGTGGGTCAAATGCTCGACCACGCGCTCGGGGGTCATGTTTTTCAGGGAGAACTGCAGGCACCGCGACAGAATCGTTGCAGGAAGTTTCTGCGGGTCGGTGGTGGCCAGGATGAATTTGACGTAGGGCGGCGGCTCTTCCAGGGTTTTCAACAGGGCGTTGAAGGAGTGGCTGGACAGCATGTGCACTTCGTCGATCAGGTAGACCTTGAAGCGGCCGCGGCTGGGCGCGTACTGCACGTTGTCCAGCAGCTCGCGGGTGTCTTCGACCTTGGTGCGGCTCGCGGCGTCGATCTCGATCAGGTCGACAAAACGCCCTTCGTCGATTTCCCGGCACACCGAGCAGGTGCCGCAGGGCGTCGAAGTGATACCGGTTTCACAATTCAGGCATTTGGCGATGATGCGCGCGATAGTGGTCTTGCCCACCCCACGTGTGCCGGTGAACAGGTAGGCATGGTGCAGCCGCTGGCTGTCCAAGGCATTGATCAGAGCCTTGAGCACATGGGTCTGGCCGACCATTTCGCGGAACGAGCGCGGACGCCATTTACGTGCAAGAACCTGATAACTCATCGAAAACCGTCGCAACTGGGAAGCGGAAGCCGGTAATGCTAGCGGAGCAAGGGGGAAATTGCATCCGGCACGCTCGCCTAATCTGACTAAGCTCATCGCATTGGCCCCGAAAAGGCCTGAACCCGGAGAGCATATGCGCGTAGTCCTGGGCGCTTTATGGATGATTGCCACGGCTAGCCTGGCGGCGCCTGCACCGCTGCGCTTCTCGGTTTCCGACAGTTGGGCGATGCCCATGGTGCAACTGGAAGACGGCCGGCCTACCCAGGGTATTTTGTATGACTTGATGTCCAGCCTCGCCACCCAGGTCGGGCGCCCGGCGCACTTCCACGTGCTGGCCCGGGCGCGCATCGCCGCGGCCATGGAGCATGGCGAGATTGATGTGCGCTGTTATGTCGCCCAGGCGTGGGTCGACGACATGTCCGGCGACTACACCTGGAGCGTGCCGCTGTTTGTGCAGCGCAACCTGCTGGTCAGCACCCATGTGCCCGCGCAGACCGTGGAGTTGAGCAAGCTGGCACCGCAGTTGATCGGCACGGTGCTCAACTACCGCTACACCACCCTCGACCCCTTGTTCGCCAGCGGCCAGCTCATCCGTGACGACGCCCGCAGTGAAGAGCAGGTGCTGCACAAACTGGTGGCCGGTCGCTTCAAGTACGCGGTCACCAATGAATGGATACTCGACCGCTTCAACCAACGCCTGGCGCCTGGCCGGCGCTTGCACAAAGTCGCGATAATCGAGGAGCAAAGCCTGGGCTGCACCGTGCGCAATGACCCGAATGTGCCGGTGCAACGCATCCTGCGCACCTTGTTGCGGATGAAAATGTCCGGTGAGATCGACGACATCATCCAGCTGTACACCGGGGAGCACGCAGCCAGCGCCCCTCCAGACTGATCGCCGCCACACTGGCCAGCACGATCACCCCGCCCAGCACCACTTGCGCGACAATCTGCTCGCCAAGCAGCGTCGCCGCCATCAGCATGGCCACCGGCGGGATCAGGTACATCGCCACCGACGCGCGGCTGACCTCGACATGCTTCAACACATAGGCCCACGCCAGGTATGCCAAGGCACTGGGGAAAATCCCCAGCACCAGCACCGCCAGGTTCTCCGCCAACGGCGCCTGCGCTACGGCGGCGGGCAGGCCGGGCAGGTTGACGCACAGCATCAGGGTGCCCGCCCACACCATGTAACACGCCATCGTCAGCGGGCTGTAGCGGTGGGAATAATGTTTCTGGATGGCGAAATACACACTCCACGACAGCGCCGCCAGCAGGATCGACAAGCCACGCGGGTCGATGTCTGCCACGCCCTGATCGCCCCAGATCACCACCAGCACGCCCAACAAGCCGAGCAATACACACCCCCAACGCCAGAGGCTGACCCGTTCCTTCAAGGCGAAAAACGCGATCAACACGCTGAACAACGGCGCCGACTGCGCCAACACACTGGACGCCGCCGCCGTAACGAATTGCTGCCCATAGTTGAGGCTGGCGTGGTGCAGGAACACGCCGAAAAAACCCAGCACCAGCAACCACGGCAGATCCCGCAGGCGCGGCCGGCCGATGCCCATCACCAACGCCACGCCGCCCATGAACAGCGACGCAATCACAAACCGCAGCAAGGCCAATTGGCCCGGGCTGTAGCTGTGCAGCCCCATGTGCACGCCAATCGGCGAATAGGCCCAACAGAGGATGACGCTGGCAACCACTAGCGTAAGCTTCACGGGTGAAGGGGATTTCATTGAAGGCATCCAGAAACAGAGAAGGAATGCTGTCAGTCTTGGCCCCGGTCACCCGCAGGACAATTAACCGTTTCTGACTTCTGCAATCACTGGAACTGAGCAATGGAACTGGCCCAACTGAAGATGGTGCGAGCCGTGGCGCAAACCGGCAGCGTGGCCCAGGCCGCCGTGCAATTGCACTGCGTGCCGTCCAACATCACCACGCGCATCAAGCAACTGGAAAACGAGTTGGGCACACCGCTGTTTATCCGGGCCGGACGCGGGCTGGCGATCAGTGCCGCGGGTGAGATCTTCCTGGAGTACTGCGAACGTATCCTCGCGCTGGTGGACGAATCCAAGCGCGCCGTGGACGCCAACGCCATCCCCCGCGGCACCTTGCGCATCGGCGCGGTGGAATCCAGCGCCAGCGGGCGCCTGCCGCCGCTGTTGGCGGAGTATCACCGGCGCTACCCGGATGTCAGCCTGGAGCTGGTGACCGGCGCCTGGAGCCAACTGCTCGACGACCTGCAACACCATCGCCTGGACGTGGCATTGGTGGCGAGTGGCGGCAAGCGCGCCAAACTCGAACACAGCGTGGTCTACAGCGAACGCCTGGTACTGATCGCCAGTGCGTCCAGCGCGCCGATCCATAGCGCCGAAGACCTGGCCGGGCGCACGTTGCTGGTGTGGCCACCGGGCTGCCCCTATCGCGCGGCGCTGGAGAACTGGGTCAAGCCTCAAGCCTTCAAGCCGAGCATCGCCAGTTATGCCAGCTGGGGCACGATCATTGGTTGCGTGAGCGCAGGGATTGGCGTGGCGTTGGCGCCGGAGGGCATTCTGGCGCGGTATGAGCAGGCCAATCAGCTGGCGTCGTATCGGTTTGAGGAGTTGCAGGCGGTGGACAATCTGCTGTTTTGGCACACGGACACTCAACGGCACCTTGCGCGGGATGCGTTCGCCGGGCTGCTACGCGAAACCTTCGGCTGACACATCCCCCTGTGGGAGCGGGCTTGCTCGCGAATGCGTAGTGTCAGTCAATGAATCTGGCACTGATACACCGCATTCGCGAGCAAGCCCGCTCCCACAGGGGGATGTGTGTTGTTGAAATCAGCTTTTCGAAGGAGTCAGACGCGCGTACTGCTCCTGGCTGATCCAGCCAATAAACGAACGATTCTGCGCATTGATAAACTCGACCTGCGCCCAGCCATCCTTGATGGCCAGCACACCCACCACATCATCCTTGACGATATACGGCCGCTTGGCCGCCTTGGCCCCCGGGGTCTTCAGCAGGTAAACCTTGTCGGCGGCCACCGTCACCAGGCCAATCCACTGTTTATTCGCGGTCTGGGTCAGGTCCAGCCCCGTGGCGATCTCCGGCATCAGCACATTCATGCAGCCGGGATGCTGGCGGCCCTGCTCCACGGTCAAGGTCACGCCGTCGGCGGAAGGTGCCACGCTGCCAGGGTAGGCATCGACGAGCCAGGTGGTCAGTACGTTCCCGTTGCCTTGTAGGTAGAACGCACATCTGCTGACGCCCTCACCCAGCTCTTCCGCGTAAAAACCTTCCACCCGGTGCTCGGGCGTCACCGCCAGCATCAGCCCTTCATACATGCCCGAATGCAGCGCAGGCGCACCCGCAAATGCCGGGGCCACGGCGCACAACGACAACACACCCATGGTCAGAAAACGCATCATCTTATTTTTTCCCTTCAAGCGCGTTGTAGGCTTTTTCGATAAGCACGTCATAGTTACCGTAATCCTTGCCGTTATAGTTACGCGCCATGGCCACGTAATCCTTGTCTTTCATGGCTTTCATCAGTGTCGGGCTCTGACTGCAAAAACTCAGGAACGCCCTTAGTTGGCTGCCGGCATTGATCTTTAATGCCGCGACAAACTCAAACACCGTCTTGTAACCGCACGCCGCAAAGTTGAAACCCATGACCTGAAACATGCCCCATGATGCAGACATCAACGCCGCCTCCTGATCCAAGGCAAAGGCGGTGGCCATGGTTTCCCAGGCCTTGACCTGGTCCTTGTTGTTGACCTGCCATTGCGGCCCGGCTTTGCGCACATAGGGATACGACAGCAGCGGGTGCGCCTGGTCGTAGATGTGCTTGGTGTACTTGCGAAACAGGTGCCCTTCAAAGGCGATCACCGGCAACTTCGCCGGCCCGAAGCCCGAGCGCCCGCCCGATTCAACCGTGGCAAACGCCTTGATGATGTTTACCGAGATGCCGTTGCCCAACTGCTTGGCGGCGTTCTGGAAGTCCGTTTCAGTCAGGGTCATGCCCCCGTCGCACGTGGCCTGGAGCACCAGTTGGCGGTTGCGTCGCTCGGCCTCGACCATGGCACGCATGCGGTCCAGGTACACATTGACCGTGGCCTGCACCGCATCGCCCTGGTTATTGCCGAACACATTGAGAAAACTCGGGATGCGCATCGCCGGGAACGCCTTCACCGGCACTTTCACCGCTTCTTCGATCAGGCTGTTGAAGGTGCGGCCCGTCGGATCGATCACCCCATCGGGGTGCGCGTATTTGAGATGACGGAACTGATACTGACTGATGCACTGCACCAATTGGCCGTCGCACTTGCCGTTCTCGGCCAGCGGAAAACCCAGCTTGGGAATAATCAGATTGAATAAATACTGGATGCACTGCACATCGGCGGGCAAGTTGCGGGCTTTACCGGGAGCGCCCACCGACGCACTGATAAGTCGGGGCAACCCTTGCAGGCTTTTCATCACAAACATCCTTGTTAGTTAAAGAAGTGATAGCACTTCAATATCAACTCCGTGCACTTGTCACATTCTGAAACAAGCGGCCGGCGCAAACTAACAAGGTGGTTTTGGCTTGTAAAGTGGGGGAATTTAAAGTTGTGAGACAGCCGTCATCGCTGCGCAATAAGTTGGGCAGGTGATTGGATAAGTGTTTTTGATTTGACGCAGAAGAGGTACTGCAAGGGAGAGCGTTATGGAGGCAACCCCACCAGCCACACCCCGGCACACAATGTTCCCGCTGTGGCTGCTGCCTTCCGGCTCTGACCAGGTTCACGGGTAATCGTTGCGGGGGGACCGATGGGGTCACCATAACGACGCCTGCCTCTCGGCAAGCGGGGCCATTGTACCGATCTCGTCGGAAGTTACAACCGTTGGTGCTGGAATAAAAACATCTGGCGGTTCAAGCACTTGCCCATGGCCTCAGCCAGTACATCGCCCCCCCCTGTGGGAGCTGGCTTGTCGGGTCGCCGCACCGCTGCGATAGCATCACCTCGGCCCAACTGATACACCGAGGTGCCTGCATCGCAGGCAAGCCAGCTCCCACAGAAAAGCTATTTCACTGGCTCTGTAGGACCTCATCCGCCCGGCCGCCCTCTTCCTGGATCACCAAGTGAATAAAGTGCAGCTTGGCGATCACCGGCGGTGGCAGCACGAACGGATAGAAATCCGGCTGGCCCATGCTGCGCGACAGCTCGTTGAGCATGCCGGCCAGTTCGATCCAGGCGTTGACGAACGACAGGAACGCCACGCCGCCCGGGTGCTCGGGGTCGTAAAGGGTGCTGAGGGGGAACGGCTGGTAATCCAGGTCCATCTCGCGGGCGCTCATGCCAAAGCCGAGCGCGGTGTCGACGGCATCCATCATGTGCAGGTAGTGGGCCCAGGTTTCGGCCCAGTCTTCCCAGGGGTGCATGGTGGCGTAGGCGCTGACGCAGGTCTGTTGCCAGTCGGGGCGCGGGCCGTTCTGGTAGTGCTGGTCGAGGGCATCGGCGTAGCTGGCGCGTTCGTCGCCGAACAAGCGGCGAAACGGCTCAATCCAGTGGGTGTTGGCGATCAGGCGATCCCAATAGTAGTGACCGACTTCATGGCGAAAATGCCCGAGCAAGGTGCGGTAAGGCTCACGCATCTGTACGCGAACTTTCTCACGATGGGCGTCGTCGGCTTCCTTGATGTCGAGGGTGATCAGGCCGTTGGCATGGCCGGTCATGGGCGCGTTGCCTTCCAGGTCGATACCGACAAAATCGAAGGCCAGGCCGTTGTCTTCGTCGACGCTCTTGGGCACCACTTGCAAGCCGAGGCTGATGAGCTGGGCCACCAGGCGGCGCTTGGCGATCTCCACTTTGCGCCAGCGTTCGGGGTTTTCCGCGACAGACAGGTCGGGGATGGTGCGGTTGAGGCTGCACGCCACGCACAGTGGCGCGGTGCTATGGGCGGGGATCAACCAGTTGCAGGCGGCTGGGGTGTCGAGGTTGGCGCAGCGGCGGAAGGCGCCGGCGTCCAGGTTACCGTCTTGCAGCCAGGTGCCTTCCACGGGGCCGGGTTGCAGGGAGGCGAGCCGGCTTTGTTGCGGCTGGTAGCCCAGCAGGGCCTGGCAGGCCAGGCATTGGCTGTTGCGAAAGAACAGGGATTGGCCGCAGCGGCATTGCCACACTTTGCCGTCGCGAGAGGGTCCGGCCACGAAGGGGGCGGCGATGCGTGAACTGAGCTGCTCGAAATAGCGGAACATGACGATCTCTCCCTGGGTGACTGAGACTAGATCATTTCCCGCGAAAGATCGTTCCCACGCTCTGCGTGGGAACGCCTCTTGTGACGCTCAGCGTCACGCTTTGGGCGCAGAGCGCCCGGGGCTGCATTCCCACGCGGAGCGTGGGAACGATCATCATCAGACGGTGATGTTGTGCTTGGCCAGGAAGGCAACGAAGGCTTCTTCGTCAAGGACTTTGAGCCCCAGTTCGCTGGCCTTGGCCAGTTTTGAACCGGCGCCCGGCCCGGCCACTACGCAGTGGGTTTTCGCCGAGACGGAGCCCGCCACCTTGGCGCCGAGGCTTTCGAGCTTGTCCTTGGCCACGTCGCGGCTCATCAGCTCCAGGGAGCCGGTGAGCACCCAGGTGTGACCGGCTTCGGGCAAGCCTTCGACGACCTTCTTCTCGCTCTCCCAATGCATGCCGAAGTCCTTGAGCTGCTGCTCGATGGCCAGGGCACGGTTGGCGTTGTCAGGGTTGTCGAAAAACTCACGCACGGCCTTGGCCTGCTTTTCCGGCAGCGCCTGGCGCATGTCCAGCCAGTCAGCCTTGATCACGCCTTCGAGGCTGCCGAACTTGTCCGCGAGTTTCTGCGCAGCACCCGGGCCGACGCTCGGCACGTGCAGTTTGTCGAGAAAGCCGCCCAAGGTGGTGCTGGCGGCGAACTCGGCGCTGAGGTCGCCCTGATCCTGCAATTGCAGGCCGCACTCGTCCGTCGCCAGCAACGCGCCAATCACTTCCTGGTTATGGCTGTCCTCAAAGAAGCTGTGAATCTCGTGCGCCACTTCCAGGCCCACGTCCGGCAAGTACGTCAGCACTTCCGGCAAAGCCTTCTGCACGCGCTCCAGGGACGCCAGGGAACGCGCCAGCACCTTGGCCGTCTCCTCGCCCACGTCGGGGATGCCCAGCGCATAGATAAAGCGCGCCAGGGTCGGCGTCTTGCTGTTTTCGATGGCCGCGATCAGCTTCTTGCTGGAAATGTCGGCAAAGCCTTCCAGGTCGATGATCTGCTCGTACTTGAGCTTGTAGAGATCCGCCGGCGAGCCGATGAGTTTTTCGTCCACCAGTTGCTCGATGGTCTTGTCGCCCAGGCCGTCGATGTCCATGGCACGGCGCGAGACGAAATGGATGATCGCCTGCTTGAGCTGCGCGCCACACGCCAGGCGCCCGACGCAGCGGTACACCGCGCCTTCGCTGACGGTTTCCTTGCCCTTGCTGCGCTTGACCAGTTGGGTGCGCTCCACATGGGAACCGCACACCGGGCAGCTTTCGGGGATCGGCACGGCGCGGGCGCCTTCCGGGCGGCGTTCGAGCACCACGGAGACGACTTGCGGGATCACGTCCCCGGCGCGGCGGATGATCACGGTGTCGCCGATCATCACGCCCAGGCGCGCCACTTCGTCCATGTTGTGCAAGGTGGCATTGGACACGGTCACACCCGCGACCTTGACCGGCTTCAGGCGCGCCACCGGGGTAACGGCGCCCGTGCGGCCGACCTGGAATTCCACGTCGAGCAGTTCGGTCAGTTCTTCCAGGGCCGGGAATTTATGCGCAATGGCCCAGCGCGGCTCACGAGCGCGGAAGCCCAGCTCGCGCTGGTAGGCAATGCTGTTGACCTTGAACACCACGCCGTCGATCTCGTACGGCAGGCTGTTGCGGCGCTCGCCGATGTCGCGGTAGTAGTCCAGGCAATCCTGAATGCCCTTGGCCAGCTTCAGCTCGTGACTGATGGGCATGCCCCACTGCTGCAACTGCTGCAGGTTGCCGATATGGGTGTCGCTGATGTCGGTGGTCACGCCGTAGCAGCAGAACTCCAGCGGACGGCTGGCGGTGATCTTCGAATCCAACTGGCGCAGGCTGCCGGCGGCGGCGTTGCGCGGGTTGGCGAAGGTCTTGCCGCCGACTTCCAGCTGCGAAGCGTTGAGCCGCTCGAAACCGGCCTTGGACATGAACACTTCGCCACGCACTTCCAGGGTCGCCGGCCAGCCGCTGCCTTGCAGCTTGAGCGGAATATTGCGCACGGTGCGCACATTGACGCTGATGTCTTCGCCGGTGGTGCCATCGCCACGGGTGGCACCGCGCACCAGTTCGCCGTCCTGATACAGCAGGCTGACCGCCAGGCCGTCCAGCTTGGGTTCGCAGCTGTATTCCACCACCGCACCACCGCCGAACAGATCACCGGCCGGCAGGTCGAGACCTTCAGTCACGCGCCGATCAAACTCCAGCATAGTGGTTTCATCAAACGCGTTGCCGAGGCTGAGCATTGGCACTTCATGCCTGACCTGGGTGAACGCCGACAACGCCGCACTGCCAACCCGCTGTGTCGGCGAATCCCGCGTGACCAGCTCCGGATGCTCGGCCTCCAGGGCCTTGAGCTCGTGGAACAACCGATCGTACTCGGCGTCCGGGATGCTCGGCTCGTCGAGGACGTGGTAACGGTAGTTGTGCTGATCCAGTTCAGCGCGCAGTTCGAGTATGCGGGTGTGGGCGGCGGTCATGGGTGTTCTCTCATAAAGCAAAAGAGCAGCCGAAGCTGCTCAATATGTTAGTGCACGGATTCTACAGACAACGCTTAAGCTCAGGCCTCAGCGTTTCTGTGTCAGGGCGCGACGCTCGAACTCGACGATGCGCTGACGGTAATGTTCGATGGTCTGCGCGGTGAGGACGCTGCGTTGGTCGTCTTTCAGCTCGCCATTCAGTTCCTGGGACAGCTTGCGTGCTGCGGCCACCATCACGTCGAACGCTTGTTTCGGGTGACGTGGGCCTGGCAGGCCGAGGAAGAAGCTCACCGCCGGGGTGCTGAACAGGTCGATGTCGTCCAGATCAAACGTGCCCGGCTTGACCGCGTTGGCCATGGAGAACAGCACTTCGCCGTTGCCGGCCATGCTTTCGTGACGGTGGAAGATATCCATCTCGCCAAAACGCAGGCCGCTTTCGAGGATATTCTGCAACAGCGCCGGGCCTTTGAAGCCGGCGGCGTCGCGGCAGATCACGCTGATCACCAACACTTCTTCAGCGGCCGGCTGGTCGTTGACCGATTGGCGCGGCGCAGTCTTGCCGACGTTTTCATCCGGGAAGTCATCATCACGGCTGCTGAAGCTCGGGCCGTCATCGACGTCGAGGTTCAGGTCGCCCTGATGCGGCTCGGCCACGGCGGCACTGGCACGCTTGCCACGCTTGGACGACGGCTCGCGAGCCTCACGCAGCGGCGCGCTCATCGACGGCAGGTCGTGCTCGTCCAGTTGCGGTTCCTTATGGGTATCCAGCACACGGGGCGGCCCCAGCAGCTCGGCGGCGCCATCGTCGTCTGGCAGGTTGGACAGGTTGCGGTCCAAGCGGAATTTAAGCTTGCCCTTGCCGCCGCGCATCCGGCGCCAGCCATCAAAAAGAATACCGGCAATGACAATAATGCCGATGACGATCAGCCACTCGCGCAGACCGATTTCCATGTAATCCCGTGCCTCTAATAAAAAATGCTGAAAAATAAGGGGTTTAGCACCGTGCAAACCGCTTTAAAACGTGGCGCCAACTCTATGTTCTGACTGACGTTTTGCCCACGCACACGAAAAATTGACATTAAACTAGCACGACCAAAGATAACTTTACACCGTCTGTCAAAATGCCTTGAACAATTATGTCGTTAGGCCATCTTTGCCAGACCGGTAAAACACCTTACATCCTGCTGAAAATTCTCTTTCGAAGCCTGGGTCAGGATTCCACCATCGCCATCGCTTCTTCCACATCCACCGCCACCAAACGCGAACAACCCGGTTCATGCATCGTCACACCCATCAACTGATCCGCCATTTCCATGGCGATCTTGTTATGGGTGATATAGATGAACTGCACGGTCTGGGACATCTCTTTAACCAACCGTGCATAGCGTCCAACGTTAGCGTCATCCAGCGGTGCGTCAACTTCATCGAGCATGCAGAACGGCGCCGGGTTCAACTTGAAGATGGCAAATACCAGGGCCAATGCGGTCAGGGCTTTTTCGCCGCCGGACAACAAATGGATGGTGCTGTTCTTCTTGCCCGGAGGCCGCGCCATGATCGTTACCCCTGTATCGAGTAGATCTTCGCCCGTCAGTTCCAAGTAAGCGCTGCCACCGCCGAAAACTTTCGGGAATAACGCCTGTAAACCGCTATTAATCTGATCAAAGGTATCTTTGAAGCGGTTGCGGGTTTCCTTGTCGATCTTGCGGATCACGTTTTCCAAGGTGTCCAGGGCTTCGACCAAGTCGGCGTCCTGCGCGTCCAGATAACGTTTACGCTCGGATTGTTGCTGGTATTCGTCGATGGCCGCGAGGTTGATCGCACCAAGGCGTTGAATGCGCGCGGCAATCCGCTCCAGTTCTTCTTCGGCGTCTTTTTCGTTGGCCTGGGTGGTCAACGTGTTGAGCACGCCGTGCAAGTCGTAGCCGTCTTCGAGCAGCTGGTCTTGCAGGGTCTTGCGGCGCACGGTCAGGGCTTGCCATTCCATGCGCTGTTGTTCGAGCTGGCCGCGGATCAACTGGGATTGCTGCTCGGCCTGGGTCCGGCGTTTCTCGGCATCGCGCAGTTCGCGGTCGGCGTCTTCCAGGGCGATTTGCGCGGTCTTGAGTTCTTCGTCGACGGTCATGCGCTTGTCGAGCAATTCTTCGAGCTTGAGGCGCAACTCTTCCAGCGGCGCCTCGCCCTCTTCCAGGTTGAGGCTCAGTTGCTCGCGCTTTTCGGTGAGGCGTTCGGACTGCATCTCCAGGCGTTCAAGGGCCTGGGCGGTGGACGCGTGCTGGGCCTTGAGCGAGCCCAGGCGCACCGCCAGTTGATGTGCATGATCCTTGTGCTGGCGGGCTTCCTGACGCACGCGGTCGAGGCGTTCGCGCAGGCTGTCGCGCTGGGCCAGCAACAGTTCGCGCTGCTCGGTGTCGAGGGCCATGCTGTCGAGGGCTTCCTGCAACTGCAGGCGCGCTTCGCCGATCTGTTCGTGCTCCAGGGCGCGCTGCTCGCCCATCTCGGCGACTTCTTCGTCGAGGCGGGTGCGGCGCAGGGTCAGCTGCTCGGCCTTGGCCTTGCTCGCGGAGAGCTGGGCCTTGAGTTCACCTTGCTGGCGCGCTTCGTCCTGCAACAGGCGGCGCAGGTGTTCGCGACCGGTCTCTTGCTGGCGCTGGGTGGCGCGCAGGGTTTGCAGTTGGGTTTCCAGACTTTCCAAGGTGGCTTCGCGCTCTTCGCGCTCGGCGATCAGGTTGACGATTTCCTGGCCACGGGCCAATACACCGCTTTCCGCTTCGCTGGCGCGGCGCACCCGCAGGAAGTGCCGGCCGACCCAATAGCCGTCGCGGCTGATCAGGCTTTCGCCGGCCGCCAGTTGACCGCGCTGGGCCAAGGCCTGCTCAAGTGATTCAACCGGCTTGACCTGGCCCAGCCACGGCGACAGATCAATCGCCGCCTCGACCTTGTCCAGCAAACTGCCCGGCACCCGTTTGCCATCGGCAGCAGGGCTGAGCAAACGCAGGTCGCCCTGGGCAAAACCGGCCAGGTCGAAGCCGCCAAAGTCATCCACCAGCACGGCTTGCAGGTCGGCGCCCAGCACGGTTTCCACCGCCAGCTCCCAACCGGCTTCGACTTTCAATCCTTCGGCAAGACGCGGGCGCTCGGCCAGATGCTGGTCGCGCAGCCATTCGGCGGTGCCGGTGCCGGGGTCCAACGCCGCTTGTTGCAACGCCTCGAGGGACGCCAGCCGACCGTTAAGCCGCTGCAAATCGCCCTGGGCCTGCTGCTGCGCCTGGGTCGCCTGTTGCAGTTGCTGACGCAGTTGCTCCAGGCGCTCCACTTGTTGTTCTTCGCTGGCTTCCAGCTCCTCAAGCGTCATTTCGCTTTCGGCCAGTTGCTCGCTCAGCTCCATGATCGCCGCGTCTTCCGGGTCGGCGGCGAGCAGCACGCGCTCTTCCTGCAAGCGGCGCTGGCGCTCGGCCAAACGCTCCATGCTGGTTTCCAGTTGCTGGATGCGCGACTGCTGCACCTCGGCCTGGCGGCGCGGCTCGGCGGATTGCAGGTTGAACGTGTCCCACTGCTCCTGCCAGCCGTGCATGGTGCTTTCGGATTCTTCCAGGGCGGCGGCGGCTTCTTCGGCGGCGGCGCTGGTGACTTCCTGCTCGGGGGTGAGCATGTCCAGCTCTTCGCCGAGGGTCAGCAGCAACGTGCGGTCGTGGCCCAGGTGGGATTCGGTCTCCAGGCGCGCGCGTTCGGCTTCCTTGAGATCGTCCTGCAACTGGCGCAGACGCTGCTGGCCGTGCTGGATACTTTGCTCGACGCGGGCGATATCGCCGCCCACCGAATAGAAGCGGCCCTGCACCAGATTGAAGCGCTCGGACAAATCATGGTGCCCGTCACGCAGGCGTTCGATGCTGGCGTCGGCATTGCGTTGCTCGGCCACCAGCGCTTCAAAGCTGATTTCCTGGGTGCCGATGATCGCCTCGCGCTGGCCGACCTGCTCGTTCAACGCCTGCCAGCGCAGGGCCGACAGTTGCGCCTTGAGCTGGCGCTCTTCGCCCTTGTATTCCTGATACTTCTCGGCCGCCTGGGCCTGGCGGTGCAGACGCTCCAACTGGCGCTCCAGCTCTTCGCGCAGGTCGGTGAGGCGGGCGAGGTTTTCGTGGGTGCGGCGGATACGGTTTTCGGTCTCGCGGCGGCGCTCCTTGTACTTGGAGATGCCGGCCGCTTCTTCGATAAAGTTGCGCAGGTCTTCGGGCTTGGCTTCGATCAGCTTGGAGATCATGCCCTGTTCGATGATCGAGTAGCTGCGCGGGCCCAGGCCGGTGCCAAGGAAAATATCGGTGATGTCCCGACGGCGACACTTGGTGCCGTTGAGGAAATAACTGTTCTGGCTGTCGCGGGTCACTTTGCGGCGAATGGAAATTTCGGCGTAGGCCGCGTACTCGCCAATCAAGGTTCCATCGGAGTTGTCGAACACCAGTTCGATACTGGCCTGGCTCACCGGTTTACGGCTGGTGGAACCGTTGAAGATGACGTCGGTCATCGACTCGCCGCGCAGGTTTTTCGCCGAGCTCTCGCCCATCACCCAACGGACGGCGTCGATGATGTTCGACTTGCCGCAACCATTGGGCCCGACCACCGCCGCCATATTACTGGGGAAGTTCACCG
Organism: Pseudomonas sp. Marseille-Q1929; assembly: GCF_017316265.1. Taxonomy (NCBI): domain Bacteria; kingdom Pseudomonadati; phylum Pseudomonadota; class Gammaproteobacteria; order Pseudomonadales; family Pseudomonadaceae; genus Pseudomonas; species Pseudomonas sp. Marseille-Q1929. Next base: position 119,546 of record NZ_JAFLWU010000007.1, on the reverse strand, counting down.
TGGTCGGGTCGACGAAGGATTTGAACCCCGCCAGTTTGATGCACTTGAGCCGCACGTTTAGGCGTCCGCCAACGCAGCGATGACCAGCGAGCAGCTGCGCTCGCCGTAGGCCGACAGCACCTGGCGAATCTGTGGCAGGTCACGGGCGAGGACGGCGGCGAGCAATTGCTCGAACAACACCAGGTATTCGCTCATGGACGCCTTGCGCTGATCCAGGGCCAGGTAATAGGCGCGGTTCATCGCCGGTTGCAGGTTTTCGACGGTTTCCTGCAAGTACGGGTTATTGGCGAACGGGTACGCGGCGCGCATCACGTTGAAGCTTTCTTCGACAAAGGCGCGGATGTCCTGGCGCTCGAAATTAGTCACCAGGCGCTGCTGGATCTGCACGAACGGCGCCATGTCGGCCTGGGTCTGCCAGCCTTGGGCGACCGCGTTGCCGAGCAGGATGTACAACTCGCCCATCAGCGTGCACAGGCTCTGCACCTTGTGCGCGGTGAGTTCGGTGACGTGGGCGCCACGGCGCGGCAGGATCGCGATGAGGTGGCGGCGTTCAAGGATCAGCAAGGCTTCGCGCACGGAACCACGGCTGACATTGAGTGCCAGCGTGACCTTTTGCTCCTGGATCCGCTCCCCAGGCTTGAGTTCGCCGCGAATGATGCGTTCGGCGAGGTGGTGAGCGATTTGCTCGGCGAGGCTGTCCGGCGCCTTGAACGTCATGTTTTACCTTCAAAATCTTCTATCGATACAAGCGCGGCAGTGTAGCGCATTGGCCCGCTGATGGCGCTACGCCCACCGTGGCGAATTTGGCACGGAATAAGCAGCGTCGAAAACTCAAAAGCCCCTGAAAACGCCGGTTCCAGAAGACTGGACCATAATTGAAAGTGTTGCGACCGGATTTTCTTGACCTTCTGGTCAGAAAATCGTTGACCGAAAAGTCAGACATGACTAGATTCGGCGCAAAGCGGTTAACAACAATAATGAGTCTGCGAGGCCTTCCGTGATCCAGTTTTTACTTAACCAGGAACTCCGTAGCGAGCACGCCCTGGACCCCAATCTCACCGTGCTCAACTACCTGCGTGAGCACCTGGGCAAATCCGGTACCAAGGAAGGCTGCGCCAGCGGCGACTGCGGTGCGTGCACCGTGGTGGTCGGCGAGCTGCACACCGATGCGCAAGGCGCGGAGCAGATTCGTTACCGCAGCCTCAACTCGTGCCTGACCTTTGTCTCGTCCCTGCACGGCAAGCAATTGATCAGCGTCGAAGACCTCAAGCACCAGGGCCAACTGCACAGCGTGCAACAGGCGATGGTCGAGTGCCACGGCTCGCAATGCGGCTTTTGCACCCCAGGTTTCGTCATGTCGTTGTTCGCCCTGCAAAAGAACAGCGACGCCCCCGACAGCCAGAAAGCCCACGAAGCCCTGGCCGGCAACCTGTGCCGCTGCACCGGTTATCGGCCGATCCTCGCCGCCGCCGAACAGGCCTGCTGCAACAAGCCGCAGGATCAGTTCGACAGCCGCCAGGCCGACACCATCGCCCGCCTCAAAGCCATCGCACCGACGCAAACCGGCGAACTCAACAGCGGCGATAAACGCTGCCTGGTGCCACTGACCGTGGCCGACCTGGCCGACCTCTACGACTCTTATCCGCAAGCCCGCTTGCTGGCCGGCGGCACTGACCTGGCGCTGGAAGTCACCCAGTTCCACCGCACGCTGCCGGTGATGATCTATGTCGGCAATATCGAAGAGATGAAGCGCATCGACGACTTTGACGACCGCCTGGAAATCGGCGCCGCCACCGCCCTCTCCGATTGCTACACCGCGCTGCACCACGAATACCCGGACTTCGGCGAGCTGCTGCACCGCTTCGCCTCCTTGCAGATCCGCAACCAGGGCACCCTCGGCGGCAATATCGGCAACGCTTCGCCGATTGGTGACTCGCCGCCCCTGCTGATCGCCCTCGGTGCGCAGATCGTGCTGTGCAAGGGCAACACCCGGCGCACCCTGGCGCTTGAAGACTACTTTATCGACTACCGCGTCACCGCGCGCCAGGACAGCGAGTTCATCGAGAAGATCATCGTGCCGAAGGGCCACGCGCTGTTCCGCGCCTACAAGGTGTCCAAGCGCCTGGACGATGATATTTCCGCCGTCTGCGCCGCGTTCAACCTGAAGATCGACAACGGCGTTATCCGCGAAGCCCGCGTGGCATTCGGCGGTATGGCCGCCACGCCGAAACGCGCGAAAAGCTGCGAAGCCATGCTGGTCGGCGCCACCTGGAACAGCGCCACCGTGGAGAAAGCCTGCGCCGCCCTGGCCGAGGATTTCACCCCGCTGTCGGACTTCCGCGCCAGCAAGGAATACCGCCTGCTCAGCGCGCAGAACCTGCTGCGCAAATACTTCATCGAGCTGCAAACGCCGCACATCGAGACTCGGGTGACCGCTTATGTCTAACCATCACGCCGTCGTTAAAACCCAGGCCGAACTCGCCGAGTTGTTCGCCCAGGACCTCACCTCCGGTGTCGGCCGCAGCGTCAAGCATGACAGCGCCGCCAAGCATGTTTCCGGTGAAGCGCAGTACATCGATGACCGCCTGGAATTCCCTAACCAACTGCACCTGTATGCGCGCATGTCCGACCGCGCCCACGCCCGCATCATCAGCATCGACACCGCGCCCTGCTACGCGTTTGAAGGCGTGCGCATCGCGATCACCCACGAAGACGTGCCCGGCCTCAAAGACATCGGCCCGCTGATGCCCGGCGATCCGTTGCTGGCCATCGACACGGTGCAGTTCGTCGGCCAGGTCGTCCTCGCCGTCGCCGCCCGTGACCTGGAAACCGCACGCAAAGCCGCGATGGCAGCCGTGATCGAATACGAAGACCTGGAACCGGTGCTGGACGTGGTCGAGGCCTTCCGCAAGAAACACTTCGTGCTCGACAGCCACACCCACCAACGCGGCGATTCGGCCAGCGCCCTGGCGTCGGCGAAAAACCGCATCCAGGGCACCCTGCACATCGGCGGCCAGGAACACTTCTACCTGGAGACGCAGATCTCCTCGGTGATGCCCACCGAAGACGGCGGCATGATCGTCTACTGCTCCACGCAAAACCCCACCGAAGTGCAGAAACTGGTGGCCGAAGTGCTGGACGTGTCGATGAATAAAATCGTCGTGGATATGCGCCGCATGGGCGGCGGTTTCGGCGGCAAGGAAACCCAGGCCGCCAGCCCCGCGTGCCTGTGTGCGGTAGTCGCGCGCCTTACCGGCCAGCCGACCAAGATGCGCCTGCCGCGCGTCGAAGATATGCTGATGACCGGCAAGCGCCACCCCTTCTATATCGAATACGACGTAGGCTTTGACGACAGTGGCCGCCTGCACGGGATCAACCTGGACCTGGCCGGCAACTGCGGCTGCTCGCCGGACTTGTCCAACTCGATTGTCGACCGCGCGATGTTCCACTCCGACAACTCGTATTACCTGGGCGATGCCACGGTCAACGGCCATCGCTGCAAGACCAACACCGCGTCCAACACCGCCTATCGCGGCTTCGGCGGCCCACAAGGCATGGTCGCCATCGAAGAAGTGATGGACGCCATCGCCCGTCACCTGGCCCTCGATCCGTTGGCGGTGCGCAAGGCCAACTACTACGGCAAGACCGAGCGCAACGTCACCCACTACTACCAGACCGTCGAGCACAACCTGCTCGAAGAGATGACCGCCGAGCTTGAGGCCAGCAGCCAATACGCCGAGCGCCGCGAAGCGATTCGCCTGTACAACGCCCACAGCCCGATCCTGAAAAAAGGCCTGGCGCTGACCCCGGTGAAATTCGGTATTTCGTTTACCGCCAGTTTCCTCAACCAGGCCGGTGCGCTGATCCACATCTACACCGACGGCAGCATCCACCTGAACCACGGCGGCACCGAGATGGGCCAAGGCTTGAACACCAAGGTCGCGCAGGTGGTGGCCGAAGTGTTCCAGGTGGAAATCGACCGCGTACAGATCACCGCCACCAACACCGACAAGGTGCCCAACACCTCGCCAACCGCTGCCTCCAGCGGTGCGGATCTGAACGGCAAGGCCGCGCAGAACGCCGCTGAGATCATCAAGCAGCGCCTGGTGGAATTTGCTGCGCGCAAGTACGACGTGAGCGAAGCGGATGTGCAATTCCACAACGGCCATGTGCGCGTGCGTGAGCAGATCCTGACGTTTGAGGCGCTGGTCCAGCAGGCGTATTTCGCCCAGGTGTCACTGTCGAGCACCGGGTTCTACAAGACCCCGAAAATCTTCTACGACCGCAGCCAGTCGCGCGGTCGGCCGTTCTACTACTTCGCCTTCGGCGCGGCGTGCTGCGAAGTGATCGTCGATACGCTGACCGGCGAATACAAGATGCTGCGCACTGACATCCTCCACGATGTGGGCGCCTCGCTGAACCCGGCCATCGACATCGGCCAGGTCGAAGGCGGGTTTATCCAGGGCATGGGCTGGCTGACCATGGAAGAGTTGGTGTGGAACAACAAAGGCAAGCTGATGACCAACGGCCCGGCCAGCTACAAGATCCCGGCGGTGGCGGATATGCCGCTGGACTTGCGGGTGAAGCTGGTGGAAAACCGCAAGAACCCGGAGGACACGGTGTTCCATTCCAAGGCCGTGGGTGAGCCACCGTTCATGCTGGGGATTGCCTCGTGGTGTGCGATCAAGGATGCGGTGGCGAGTTTGGGTGACTATCGGCATCAGCCCAAGATCGATGCGCCGGCGACGCCGGAGCGGGTGTTGTGGGGGTGTGAGCAGATGCGGCAGTTGACGGCGGCTGTGGCTGTGGAGACTGAAACCGAGTTGGCTTCGCTTTAGACCGAGGCGTGGCCTTCGCGAGCAAGCCCGCTCCCACAGGGGAATGCATTCCAAATGTGGGAGCGGGCTTGCTCGCGAAGACGGACGAACTGACAACAGAAATGTTGAGGTAGACATGAACAACTGGATCAGCGCCCTCGCCCACCTGCAAACCAGCGGCGAACCCTGCGTACTGGTAACCATCATCGAAGAACTCGGCTCCACCCCGCGCAACGCCGGTTCCAAAATGGTCATCAGCGCCGCCCAGACCTTCGACACCATCGGCGGCGGGCACCTGGAATACAAGGCGATGCAGATTGCCCGCGACATGCTTGTACGGGGCCAGCAGAGCACCCATCTGGAGCGTTTCAGCCTCGGCGCGAGCCTGGGCCAGTGCTGCGGCGGCGTGACCGTGCTGCTGTTCGAACCCATGGGCCAGGTGCAGGCACAGATCGCGGTGTTTGGCGCCGGCCATGTCGGCCGTGCGTTGGTGCCGCTGCTGGCCAGCCTGCCGTGCCGGGTGCGCTGGATCGATTCCCGCGAGCAGGAGTTTCCGGAACATATCCCCGACGGCGTGCGTAAAATCGTCAGCGAAGAGCCGGTCGATGAAATTGCCGACCTGCCGGTGGGCAGTTACTGCATCGTCATGACCCACAATCACGCGCTGGACCTGGAACTCACCGCCGCCCTGCTCAAGCGCAACGACTTCGCCTACTTCGGCCTGATCGGCTCCAAGACCAAACGGGTCAAGTTCGAACACCGCCTGCGTGATCGCGGCTTCGACGCTGCACAGTTACAACGCATGCGCTGCCCCATGGGCCTCTCCGAGGTGAAGGGCAAACTGCCGGTGGAGATCGCGATCTCCATCGCCGGCGAAATCATCGCCACCTATAACGCCAATTTCGGCCAGCACACCGCCAGCGCCGAACCTATCGCCAAACTGCTGCCGGCTTCACGCCGCAGCCAAGCCATTTGAATTGAGACGACCATGCCTTTGACTCGCAAAGCCTACCGTGCCGCCATTCTGCACAGCATCGCCGACCCCGCTGAAGTGGGCATCGAAGCCTCTTATGAGTATTTCGAAGACGGCCTGCTGGTGATCGAAAACGGCAAGATCAGCGCCGTCGGCCATGCCAGCGATTTGCTGCCGACCCTGCCTGCCGATATCGACGTCACCCATCACCAGGATGCCCTGATCACTCCCGGCCTGATCGACACCCATATCCACCTGCCACAGACCGGCATGGTCGGCGCCTACGGCGAGCAGTTGCTGGACTGGCTCAACACCTACACCTTCCCGTGTGAAAGCCAATTCGCCGACAAGGCCCACGCCGAGGAAGTTGCCGACATCTTCATCAAGGAACTCCTACGCAACGGCACCACCACCGCGCTGGTGTTCGGCAGCGTGCATCCGCAGTCGGTGAACGCGTTCTTTGAAGCGGCTGAAAAGCTCGACCTGCGCATGATCGCCGGCAAGGTGATGATGGACCGCAACGCCCCGGACTACCTGACCGACACCGCCGAATCCGGCTACCAGGAAAGCAAGGCGCTGATCGAGCGCTGGCACGGCAAGGGCCGCCTGCACTACGCCGTCACCCCCCGTTTTGCGCCGACCAGCACGCCGGAACAACTGGCGCTGGCCGGGCAACTGCTGGGGGAATACCCGGACCTGTACATGCAGACCCACATCAGTGAGAACAAGCAGGAAATCGAGTGGGTAAAAGAACTATTCCCTGAACGTAACGGCTACCTGGACGTGTACGACCATTACCAGCTGCTCGGTGAGCGCTCGGTATTTGCCCACGGCGTACACCTGTGTGACGACGAGTGCGCGCGGCTGGCAGAGACCGGTTCGGCCGTGGCGTTCTGCCCGACGTCAAACCTGTTCCTCGGCAGTGGTTTGTTCAACCTGCCGATGGCGGAAAAGCACAAGTTGAATGTCGGCCTGGGCACGGACGTGGGCGGCGGCACCAGCTTCTCGCTGCTGCAAACCTTGAACGAAGCCTACAAAGTCATGCAGTTGCAGGGCGCGCGGTTGAGCCCGTTCAAGTCGCTGTATCTCGCCACATTGGGCGGCGCGCGGGCGCTGCGGTTGGAAGACAAGATCGGCACGTTGCAGCCGGGCACGGATGCAGACTTTTTGGTGTTGGATTACAACGCCACGCCGCTGCTGAACTATCGCTTGAAGCAGGCCAATGACATTGCCGAAACGTTGTTTGTGCTGATGACGCTGGGGGATGATCGGACGGTGTTGCAGACCTATGCTGCCGGGCAATTGGTGCACCAGCGCTAATCCAACAAACACCACAAAACAAATGTGGGAGCGGGCTTTTTGTGGGAGCTGGCTTGCCTGCGATGCAGACACCTCGGTCTTACAGTGAGACCAGGGTGATGCTATCGCAGGCAAGCCAGCTCCCACACAAGCCTAGCTCCCACATTTGTGATCGGGTTTACAGTTTTACTGAGGAGCGCCCCGGCTTCTTGGTCTGCAACAAATGCGAAAACACCGCATGCAAATCATCCGACGCACTTTCCTCATCGAGGTTGAGCTTGCTGTCGATGTGATCCATGTGATGCATCATCAAATCCACCGCCAACACCGCGTCCCGCGCTTCGATTGCGTCGATCAACTGGGTGTGTTCATCGTACGAGCAGTGCGAGCGGTTGCCGCTTTCGTACTGGGCGATGATCAACGATGTCTGGGACACCAGGCTGCGCTGGAAGCTGATCAGCGGTGCGTTCTTCGCTGCTTCGGCCAGCTTGAGGTGGAACTCGCCGGAAAGACGGATACCCGCCCCTCGGTCGCCACGGGAAAAGCTGTCGCGCTCGTCGTTGACCATCTGGCGCAACTCGGCCAGTTGCTCGGCCGTCGCGTGCTGCACTGCCAACTCGGTAATCGCACGCTCCACCAGACGCCGCGCCATGAAGACCTGGCGGGCCTCTTCGACACTCGGGCTGGCCACCACGGCACCGCGATTGGGCCGCAGCAACACCACGCCTTCATGGGCCAGGCGCGACAGCGCGCGGCGAATGATGGTGCGGCTGACGCCGAAGATTTCGCCCAGTGCCTCTTCACTCAATTTGGTGCCGGGTGCCAGGCGTTGTTCGAGGATCGCCTCGAAGATATGCGCGTAGACGATATCGTCCTGGGTTCCGCTGCGACCGGCCTTGCCGGCTCGCGGTTGTTTCTTGAGAGGTTGCAACTGTTCGTTCATGGGCACTCGGTTTGGAGAACGGCGGCGAATTAACGGTAATACGGCAACAACGGGTTGCTGGCAAGTATCACCTAAAAACATGGCACATTGTACACAACCGTATGCGCCAACACACTGTACGGCTGTTTGTGGCCTCGGCTGTATTGCAATGAGTGGTTACGTTTGAGTTTAGGCTTGAATCAGCAACTTCTCTGGTAAAAGGAACACCTTTCTATGTCCGACGCCGCCCAAGCGCCGCTGCGCCCGCTGGCCGACACTTCACCCTCGGCCATCGTCGCCGGTTTTATCGCCATGATGACCGGCTACACCAGCTCCCTGGTGCTGATGTTCCAGGCCGGGCAAGCTGCCGGCTTGACCACGGCACAGATTTCCTCGTGGATCTGGGCGATTTCCATCGGCATGGCGGTGTGCAGCATCGGCTTGTCGCTGCGCTACCGCACGCCTATCACCATTGCCTGGTCCACGCCTGGCGCCGCGCTGCTGATCACCAGCCTGGGCGGGGTGAGTTATGGCGAAGCCATCGGCGCCTACATTACCTGCGCGGTGCTGGTGACAATCTGCGGGCTGACCGGCAGCTTTGAAAAGCTGGTCAAACGCATCCCGGCGTCGTTGGCGGCGGCCTTACTCGCAGGGATTCTGTTCAAGATCGGCAGCGAGATCTTCGTCGCCGCCCAACACCGCACCGGCCTGGTACTGGGGATGTTTTTCACCTACCTGATCATCAAGCGCCTGTCGCCGCGTTATGCGGTGTTGGCTGCGTTGGTGATCGGCAGCGTACTGTCAGGGCTGATGGGGCTGCTGGATTTCAGTGGTTTTCACCTGGAAGTGGCGACGCCGGTGTGGACTACCCCGCACTTCTCCCTGGCGGCAACCATCAGCATCGGCATCCCGCTGTTCGTGGTGGCGATGACCTCGCAGAACATGCCGGGCGTCGCGGTGCTGCGGGCCGACGGCTACAACGTGCCGGCCTCCCCGTTGATTACCGCCACCGGCCTGGCTTCGCTGGTGCTCGCGCCCTTCGGCTCCCACGGCATCAACCTGGCGGCGATCAGCGCGGCGATCTGCACCGGGCCCCACGCCCATGAAGACCGCAACAAGCGCTACACGGCGGCGGTCTGGTGCGGGGTGTTCTACGGGATTGCCGGGGTGTTTGGCGCAACGCTGGCGGCACTGTTCGCCGCCTTGCCCAAGGAACTGGTGCTGTCGATTGCGGCATTGGCGCTGTTTGGCTCGATCATCAATGGCCTGAGTATCGCCATGAATGAGCCGAAGGAACGGGAAGCGGCGCTGATCACCTTTATGGTCACGGCGTCGGGCTTGACGCTGTTTTCCATCGGGTCGGCGTTCTGGGGGATTGTCGCGGGGGTGTTGACGCTGTTGATTCTGAATTGGCGCAAGGCATAAAAAAACGGCGACCCTCGGGTCGCCGTTTTTTTAAGTATCACTTAGCCGCGTTGATCGGCTTTTCCGGATACCACACGTCCAGCAGCGGGCTGACTTCAGCCTTGGTCAGCTCGGAACGGGTTTTCAGCCAGGCTTCAACAGCCGCACGTTGCTCTTCGGAAACCGAGCCGCGCTTCTGCAGGCAAACCAGACCGTAGTCGTCGCCGCCAACATAGCCCAGACCGTTGGCTTCCATGGCTTCGTTGATGAATGCTTCGAGGAAAGCGTCGATAGCTTCTTCACTCAGGCCTTCGCTGAAGTCCAGGTTCAGTTCGAAACCCAGCTCTTGAAATTCATCAACGCACAGTTTTTTGCGCAGACGCTGGGAACGGTTAGTCGCCATTGGAACAATCCTCTTAAGTAATAACGGGCGGCACTTTAGCAGTTTAAGGCGGCGATTGCCCGACTCTCTGGGACGGGCGGCAAATTGCCTGCAAAAAAACGCCGATTTCCAGCTATCGTTCAGCTACAAGAGGCCCCACCTTGGGGCATAATGCCGACACTTTCGTGACCAATGAGGGATTTTTCTTATTTACCCCTCGCCTTTTTCACCCTCCTCAGCAGTAGGGTTTTATTCTTTATGATCAAATCTTTGCGTCCATTGCTCCTTGCCGGTCTTCTCCTGCCGCTGGCCTTCTCTGCCACCGCCGCCACCGTCAACAACACCCTGCCGCCGAACGTCCAGCAGGCACTGACAAAAGCCAAGCTGCAAAACAACGCACTGTCCCTGGTGATGATCCCGCTGAACGGTCCGGGCACGCCGACCATCTTCAACGCCGACGTTTCGGTCAACCCGGCCTCCACCATGAAGCTGGTCACCACCTACGCGGCCCTGGAGATGCTCGGCCCCAACCACCAGTGGAAAACCGAGTTCTACACCGACGGCACCCTCAGCGGTGGCGTGTTGCACGGCAACCTCTACCTCAAGGGCGGCGGCGACCCCAAGCTGAACATGGAAAAACTCTGGCTGCTGATGCGCGACCTGCGCGCCAACGGTGTGCAGCAAGTCACCGGCGACCTGGTGCTGGACCGTGCCTTCTTCAAACAACCGCTATTGCCCGAGTTCAATGACGACGGCAACGACGAGAACAAGCCCTTCCTGGTCAAGCCCGACGCTCTGCTGGTCAACCTCAAGGCCCTGCGCTTCGTGACCCGCAATGACTCGGGCCGGGTCATCGTGTCGGTCGAGCCGCCGATTGCCAGTATCCGCATCGACAATCAGGTCAAGGTATCCAACACCAAGCAGTGCACCGGCGACGTGCGCTACAACCCGGTCACCGCCGCCGATGGCAGCGTGACGGTCACCGTCAGCGGCCAACTGGCCGATGGCTGCAGCTCGCAGACGTATCTGTCGCTGCTCGACCACGCCACCTACACCGCCGGCGCCGTGCGCGCGATCTGGCAGGAGCTGGGCGGCAGCATCCAGGGCCGCGATATCCAGGCGCCGGTGCCGAAAGACGCCAAGGTCCTGGCCCGTGCGTTCTCGCCGGACCTGGCGGAAATCATCCGCGACATCAACAAATACAGTAACAACACCATGGCCCAGCAGTTGTTCCTGAGCCTAGGCGCACAGTTTCGCAACGATGCCGACGGCGACGACGCCAAGGCCGGCCAGCGCGTCGTGCGCCAGTGGCTGGCGAAAAAAGGCATAACCGCGCCGCACCTGGTGATGGAAAACGGCTCCGGCCTGTCCCGCGCCGAACGGGTCAGTGCCCGGGAAATGGCCGCGATGCTGCAAGCCGCGTGGAAAAGCCCGTATGCGGCTGAATACATCAGCTCCCTGCCGATCGCCGGCACCGACGGCACCATGCGCAAACGCCTGAAGACCACCGCCATGCGCGGCGAGGCCCACGTGAAGACCGGCACCTTGAACACCGTGCGCGCCATTGCCGGGTTCAGCCGCGACAACAACGGCAATACCTGGGCGGTGGTGGCAATCCTCAACGATCCGAAGCCGTGGGGCGCCTCGTCGGTGCTGGATCAGGTGCTGCTGGACCTGTATCGCCAGCCGAAACTGGCGGCGGCTGCGCCCGTGCTCTGAACCTGGAAGGCAGAGTGTCAGACTGATATACCGCTATCGCAGGCAAGCCAGCTCCCACAGTGGATTGGGTTCACAAAGCAAAATGGGGGTGAATCCAATCAAAATGTGGGAGCGGGCTTGCCCGCGATGGCGATCGATCAGTCACCCATCAGTTGACTGACCTGCCGCTATCGCGAGCAAGCCCACTCCCACAGGCCTCGACCCGATCCCGCCCCGCCTGCTTGGCGACATACACCGCCGAATCAGCACGCAGCAACAACCCATCAATCCCTTCATCAACACGCCAACTGGCCACGCCAAAGCTGGCGGTGACAATACCGACCGGCTCCATCGGCTCGCTGCGCAACGATTGCCACAGCTCCATCGCCAGGCTGTAGGCCTGCTCGCCATCGGTGTTGGGGCACAGCACCATGAACTCTTCCCCACCCAGGCGGCAGAACACGTCGCTACGCCGCAGGCGTACGCTGATGCGCTTGCACAACTCCTGCAACACACCGTCGCCCACGCCATGCCCGTGCTGGTCGTTGATCCGCTTGAAGTGGTCGATGTCCAGCATGATCAGCGACAGCGACCCCGACACCCGGTTGAGCCGGACCATCTCGGCCTTGAGGCGATCCTGGAAATACCGACGATTATGAATCCCCGTCAACGAGTCGGTAATCGACAAGGCGCGCAGTTCTTCCTCGACCCGTTTCAAATCGGAAATATCCGATACATAGCCATGCCACAACGTACCGCCTCCCGGTAACTCTTCCGGCGTGGCTTCGCCGCGAATCCAGCGCACGCCCCGGTGCGGCAACTGCACGCGGTATTCTTCACGCCAATGGCTCAATTGCAGCGCCGACAAGCGAATCGAAGCCCGCACCCGCTCGATATCCAGTGGGTGAATACGGTCCAGCGCCTTGCTGGCGTCCTGTTGCAGCACCCCCGGTTCGATCTCATAGATATCGCGTATGCCATCGCTGGCGTAGATAAAGCGCCAGTTGTCCTTGGGCTCAAGGGTGAACTGGAAGATCCCGCCAGGGACATGGGCGCTGAGCTTTTTCAGCAGGCGATCCCGTGCAGCCAAGGCTTCGTAGACACGTTTTTGTTCGGTGACATCCAGGTAAATCGCCAAGTGGCCCACCCACAAGCCATGGTCATCCAGCAACACCGTGGCCAACATATTCACTGTCAACTGGCTGCCATCCTGGCGTTTCAAGGTCCACTCGCGGGCCTCGTGCTCGTGGTCGGGGCTTTCTACCAGCATTGCCTGGCTCGGCGGGATGCGCTTGCCCATGATCTGGCTCAGGCTGGCGGCGCGCGCCTCCAACTCAGGTGCCAGGTGCAGGCTTTCCAGGGTCAAGCGGCCCAGCACTTCATCGGACTTGAACCCCAGCATCTGCTCGGCGCCGGCATTGAAGGTATTGATCACGCCGCGCAGGTCAGTGGCAATGATCGCCACCTGGGTCGCCGCGTTCAGCACGCTGCGCAACTGTCCATGGGCGCCGCGTAACTCAAGCTCGCGCAGGCGCAATTGCTCGGTGCGCTGTTCGACCAGTTTCAACGCGCGTTGACGCTGGCTGACCAGCACGTACAACAACGCGCTGAGCAGCAGGCTGAGCAGGCCGCCCATGGTCAGGATCGTGTTCATCGAGGAGTGGTTGGCCTGGTCGAACACCTGGCTCGCTTGCAGGCTCAGGGCGTAGACGTGATCGCCCAGGGTCAACCGGCGCGCGGCAGCCAGGTCGCTGCTGCCCGGCGTATTGCTCGACGCGTACAGCACCCGCTTCTGGGTGTCGGAGGTGTCGATGATCTGCATCACCAGGTTGTCGCGGTTTGGCTTGGGCAACCCATCGGCCACCAACTGCCGCATGCTGATCACGGCCATCACAAAGCCATAGGCCTCGGGCTGGGATTGCTGGCTGTCCGGCAACTTGCTGACGGGTGCTACCAGCAATACGCCGGCGGCATAGGACGGTTCCACCCCCACCAACTGCATGGGTTGCGACACCGCCATCTTGCCGGTCTTCAGCGCACGTTCAAGGGTTGAACGGCGCAGGGGCTGGGCCAGTAAATCAAAGCCCAAAGGCGAACCGAGCAGGCTCTGGGTCTGACTGTAGAGCACCGGCACGTACTCATCACGCTGGGGCGCAGGGGCCAACTCACCCGTGGCGTCCAGCTCGCGAATGACAAAGGGCTTGCCGAGTTGGCGTGACACCGTCTGCTCAAACGCGTTGCGCTGATCGCGAAACACCCGCGGCGCCCAGGAATAGGCACGGGTGCGCAGCAGCAGGGGTTGGGCGAAACCATCGAACTCGTCACGGGATACGTCGCCGGAATTGACGAAAAAACGCCGCAGGCTACCCAGGCGTTGCTCCTGGTCCTCAAAGCGCTCTTGCAGGCGGCTGTAGCGTTCATTGACCAGCAACTGAAAGCGCTGGCGCAGCTGTTGCTGATAGAGGTTGGACGCCGCCCACGCAACGATCAGCGTCAGCGCAGCCCCCGCCAATAACACCACCAATGCCACCAGCCAAGCCGATGCCTGCTCACTGATAAAACCAAGGATTTTCGGGCGAACGGCTTGCAACGGCATAGGCAACACTCACAACGCCAGCGTGCGGGGGGTGTCACTTTGGCTAGGCGTTAAGTTATAGCCATAGGGCCTGGGTTTGACCAGCGTAAAAAAACCGCAAGGCTGGAATATTCCAGGCTTGCGGCTTTTATTGACAGCGATCAGCGCGCGGTGATTTTCCACGCCCGGTGGATCTTCGCGTTACGTGCGAAATCCGGGTCGATGGTCTTGTCGCTGATTTCCTCGACCGCGTAGCGTTCGCTGAGGTTGTCCTCCAGCGCGAACTTGCGGAAGTTGTTCGAGAAGTACAGCACGCCGCCCGGTGCCAGGCGGGCCATGGCCAGGTCGAGCAACTGCACGTGGTCACGCTGCACGTCGAAGATGCCTTCCATGCGCTTGGAGTTGGAGAAGGTCGGCGGATCGATGAAGATCAGGTCGAACTCATCGCGGCTCGCTTCCAGCCACGCCATCACATCGCCCTGCTCCAGACGGTTCTTGTCGGAGAAACCGTTGAGGGAGAAGTTGCGACGCGCCCAGTCCAGGTAAGTCTTCGACAAATCGACGCTGGTGGTGCTGCGCGCGCCGCCCTTGGCTGCATGCACGCTCGCGGTAGCGGTGTAGCAATACAGGTTGAGGAAACGCTTGCCCGCCGCTTCTTTCTGGATACGCATGCGCATCGGGCGGTGGTCGAGGAACAGGCCGGTGTCCAAGTAGTCGGTGAGGTTGACCAGCAGCTTCACGCCGCCTTCGCTGACTTCGGTGAACTTGCCCTGGGCGCTCTGGCGTTCGTACTGCTTGGTGCCGCTCTGACGCTCGCGGCGTTTGACGACGACGCGGCTCTTGTCGATGTTCAGCGCCTGGGGAATCGCAGCCAGGGCATCGAACATGCGTGCGGAGGCTTTTTCCGGGTCGATGGATTTCGGCGCGGCGTATTCCTGGACGTGGACCCAATCGTGATACAGGTCGATGGCCATGGAGTATTCCGGCATATCGGCGTCGTACACGCGGTAGCAATCCACGCCTTCACGCTTGGCCCACTTGCCCAGCAACTTGAGGTTCTTTTGCAGGCGGTTGGCGAACATCTGCCCGCCTTCGCTCAGGCGCGCCTGCTCGACCACCGGCGCCGGGGCTGGCTTGATCGGGTTGCCGTTCTTGTTGTACTGGCGCTCTTGTGGTTCCACCGGGGCTTGATCGTAGGCGGCTTGCTCGCGTTCGGCCTGGCGTTGCTCCGGGGTGCGACGCTCGCCGGTAACGAACTGGTCCGGGTTGACCTTGATCAGCAGCAATTTGCACGGCAACGCGCCGTTCCAGAACGAATACTGCTTGTGGCTGCGGATGCCCATGCGCTTGCCCAGGTCCGGCGCGCCGGTGAACACCGCCGCTTCCCAGCCCATGCACGCCTGGCGCAGACGCTCGCCGAGGTTCTGGTAGAGGTACAACAGGCTGGCTTCGTCACCCAAACGCTCGCCGTACGGCGGGTTGCAGATCACCAGGCCTTTCTGGTTCTGGTCCGGGCGCGGCTCGAAGGTGCCGACTTCACCCTGGTAGACCTTGATCCAATGGCTCAGGCCAGCGCGCTCGATGTTGTTGCGCGCAGGCTGGATCAGGCGCGGGTCGGCTTCATAGCCACGCACCCACAGCGGCGGCTTGTTCATGCCGATAGCGGCACGTTCCGACGCTTCGGTGTGCAGTTTCTTCCAGAGTGCCGGGACGTGACCGAGCCAGGTGGTGAAACCCCACAGCTCACGGTTCAGGTTCGGCGCCATGTCGGCAGCAATCATCGCGCCTTCCACCAGGAAGGTGCCCACGCCACACATCGGGTCAGTCAGCGCGCCGCCTTCGGCAGCAATGCGCGGCCAGCCGGCTCGGATCAGGATCGCGGCCGCCAGGTTTTCCTTCAACGGCGCGGCGCCCTGCTGCAGGCGGTAGCCGCGCTGGTGCAGGCTGTGGCCGGAGAGGTCGAGGGACAGGATCGCCTCGCCACGGTCCAGGCGCAGGTGAATGCGCAGGTCCGGGTTGATCTTGTCGATGGACGGACGTTCGCCGGTCGGGGTGCGCAGCTTGTCGACAATCGCATCCTTGACCTTCAGCGCGCCGAAGTGGGTGTTGTCGATGCCCGAGCCGTGACCGCTGAATTCCACGGCGAGGGAACCGTCGGGGACCATGTGCTCGGCCCATTCGATATCCAGCACACCGTGGTAGAGGTCTTCGGCGTCCTTCATCGGGAAGCGCTTGAGGACCAGCAACACGCGGTTGGCCAGGCGCGACCAGAGGCACAGGCGGTAGGCGGTTTCCATGTCGGCCATGCCGCGCACGGCCGAGGTGTGCTCGCGGGCTTCCTCAAGGCCAAGCCCGACGGCTTCCTCGATCAGCAGGCCTTCGAGGCCCTTGGGGCAGGTGAGGAAGAGTTCAAAACGGTCCGACATGGGGCATTCCAGGCTTTTCAGCAATAAATGAACGGGCGACGCATCGCCGGCTCGGTTTTCAATCAAGCACTTTTCTTGAAGAGTGCTCGCGTGGCACGAATGTGCCGTCCCACCCCGCCTGCCGGGCCTTTAGGCCGTGGTTGACGGGGCAGATAGATAATGTGGCGTAACAAAAGGAAATATTCCGACCCTTCGTCGAATAGTAACCGACTGCAACGGGCGGACATTCTCACTAAAGGATTAAACCCATCCTCTTTGCAGGGTGCATCATAGCTGGCTTTGCCAGGTAAATGGGGCGAAAAGCCATCCCAGCTTATGGCTATAGCATCATTATCGTTACGTGCTTATGACAAAACGATCATTGAATCCATGTGACCTATTGGTTAGAACTCAACACAGGTTGGCGCCGTAACGACGCCGACACATAGGCTCGCCACGCCGGCAGCGAGCCCACCAACGGCAGAAAAACTCTGCCCGGCACCAGACGGGGCCGAAGGATATCAAGACAGTCAACAAGTGAGGGAAACACCCTATGAGAAGACTTAAGCGTGATCCGTTGGAAAGAGCATTTTTACGCGGATATCAATATGGCGTTCATGGCAAATCCCGTGAGCTTTGCCCATTTACTCTACCGTCGGTACGCCAAGCCTGGATCAACGGCTGGCGAGAAGGACGCGGCGACAACTGGGACGGTATGACTGGCACTGCGGGAATCCACAGACTCAACGAACTTCACGCCGTCGGCTAATCAGGGCACTTAATTCCGACATACACTGTTGAAGCGATAACGACTTAACCACGCACGTCCTATCCGGGCGGCGGGCTTCGGCCCAGGGGGCTCCTTTATGGAGCCCTTTTTATTGGGTGGTTTCAGGCCTTTGGCAGTGCCGCGATAGCATCCACCGATTGGCGAATCAACGCCGGCCCCTTGTAGATAAACCCGGAGTACAACTGCACCAGGCTGGCGCCAGCAGCGATCTTCTCGGCAGCGTGCTGGCCTTCGGTGATGCCACCGGCCGCGATGATCGGCAAGCGCCCGGCCAGTTCGGCGGCCAGTACCTTGACGATATGGGTGCTCTGCTCACGCACCGGCGCGCCCGACAGGCCGCCCGCTTCGTCGCCATGGGCCAGGCCTTCGACGCCAACACGGCTGAGGGTGGTATTGGTCGCGATCACTGCATCCATGCCCGAGTCCACCAGGGCCTGGGCCACCAGCACGGTCTCTTCGTCGCTCATGTCCGGGGCAATCTTGATCGCCAACGGCACACGCTTGCCATGGCGCACGGCCAGGTCTTCCTGGCGCTGGCGCAAGGCTTCGAGCAATTGCTTGAGTGAGTCACCGAACTGCAGGCTGCGCAGGCCCGGGGTGTTGGGCGAGCTGACATTGACGGTGACGTAACTGGCGTGGGCGTAGACCTTGTCCAGGCAGATCAGGTAGTCATCCACCGCACGTTCCACCGGCGTATCGAAGTTCTTGCCGATATTGATCCCAAGGATGCCCTTGTACTTCGCCGCCTGAACCCGCGACAGCAAGTGATCCGCGCCCAGGTTGTTGAAGCCCATGCGGTTGATGATCGCTTCGGCTTCCGGCAGGCGGAAGATACGCGGCTTGGGGTTGCCAGGCTGTGGGCGCGGGGTCACGGTGCCGATCTCGACAAAACCGAAACCCAGCTGCGCAAAGCCATCGATGGCCGCACCGTTCTTGTCCAGGCCAGCCGCCAGCCCGACCGGGTTGGGGAAGTCGAGCCCCATCACCGATACCGGCATTTTTGCCGGTGCCTTGCATACCAGGCCATTGAGCCCCAGGCGGCCACCGGCACCGATCAGGTCCAGGGACAGATCGTGGGAAGTTTCCGGGGAAAGTTTGAACAACAGCTGGCGGGCCAGGGTATACATGGGCGGGCTAGACTCGGATGGCGGCGAAAGGTGGCGACGATTATAGCCGGGGTGGCGGGCTGCATGCGAGGCGTGCCGCCAATCGTCATGGGCGATTGGCAACCAGCTCTTCGTAGCGCGCCCAGATCTTCTGCGCGTATTGCATGCGCAAGGCCTCACGCTTGGGGCCTGCCCCCCCACCGACGTTATAGGAGCCGACGGCAGTCCAGTTGTAACCAAAGCGCTGGATGAACTCGGTAAGAATCGACGCTGCCACCTCCACCGAGAGACAGGGCTCGCTCAACAACCGCTCTTCCGTGATGCCCAGCTTCAGCAGACGGGGCAGATGAATGCTGTTGATCTGCATCAAGCCGATATCCCGCGTGCCATTACGGTTAGCGGTGTTGATGGTCTGCGCGCGGTAACCCGACTCGACAGCAGCGATGGCCTGCAGCAGCTCCGGCTCAAGGTCATAACGGCTGGCCACTTCGTCCCAGCAGTAGGCCAATGCAGGGCTGCTACCCATCAACAGGCTCAAAAGCAGGCCTTTCCCCCAGGCTTTAAACATTGTTGACCTGACCACAAGCCGCACACACATGAGCTACCGGCCTCGCATCAGCACTTCCCACCTGCACCGGACAAGTAAACCGATACCCCCTGCCATAGATCGTCTTGATAAACACCTTGTCGGCCTTCAAGTACTTGCGTAACGAGTAAATGCAACGCGTCAGCGACTCTTCGGCCACCTCGCCCCTGGGCCATGCGAGTTCCAGCAAGCGGTCCTTGGTCATCAGCGTGCCACCCGACCCCAGCAGCAATCGCAGCACCTGGCCCTCCTTGGGTGGCAACTGAACGTCTGTCCCGCCCCCCGTCAACCGGCCATCGCCATGTAAGGTCCAGTGGGCAAAAACGAGGGACGTCGCTGACCCGTCAATCACGACCGCCATACGCACCTCTGTATCCAACGACTGACATTGAATTCCTTATTTCCTGTACGGGCTCACCCGCCAACGTCACGACTATAAAAAACAGTCCTACACCTCGCCCTAGGGAAAAACCCATTCATCCGGCGTTTTTCGCAGCTACTCAGTAGGACAATTCTTTATCTGGCCCTACCGGGCGACCCAATCGTGATAAACCTCATGCAACTCGACCCCCAACCGATCCTCCAATTGCACCAACTCTCCCAACGCCATCAACTGACCATTGACCCGCACCTCCACACAGCGAATGACGTCAGGTGTCAGCGGCAACACCTTCCCTACTGCAAACGCCGCCAGACGCTTGCGACTGATCAGTTGCTCTTGCAGAAGTATTTCCAGGTGCATGGACAAGCGCCCTATTCATGGAGAAATTTCGCGACCCCGTTGCATGAACGCGCGCTGCACACGCTCATGCTGCTCCGCCGTCAAGGGTGATGGCCCTGGAGGGGCGGCCAGGGTCTTGAGTTCGTTGTGATCGGCGCCTACCTGCCACAACGAAACCTCATCCGGCCGGGTGAGCACATCCAGCTCCGCGACCCACTGCTTGATGAGACTCACCTGATCGGGCTTGCCCTGGATCAGCAGGCTGTTGGTGTCTGGATAGGCAACAAACGTAAGGCTGCCGTCAGCCAGTTGAGTTTTGTGCTCGCTGGACAACCGGGCTTCGATCATTGAAGCCATCCCGGGCACGGAAATCATGTCCGTACCCACGCCGTAATAACGATCGGCCACATCAACATTGAACACCTGCACCACGCCAACGGAGGGCAGCGCCACACGCGGTTGGGCAGGCGGCCGATCCATCAGTTGCGCCAGGCGCAGCACTTGATCGACATAGCTTGGCGGCCCCGTGACGGAGAACAGGCGCTCCCCGCTTTTACGCAAGGGATAGCCGGACTCATCCAGCCCCGTACGACGCATCAGCCCCCGCAGCCTGTCGACGGAAATGTGCCGTAGCACAACGGCCGAGTTCCTCACCTCATCGGCTTCGTAGAGATAGAGGACTTGCCCATCCCGATGCCAGATCAGGCCCTCCTGCAGGGCCAGTACCTCCAGGACCTGTTGCGGTGCGTCAAAATCAAACAGCCCACTGACGTGCAGGCGAGCGACTTTGCGGCTGAGGACAACCGACAAGCCCAATGGCACCGAGAGCGCGGTGAAAAACCGCTGCAGGTTCTCCTCCTGCGCCCGGTAGGGCTCGCCCCTCGCCGCACAGGTGCCCAGCGATAACGCAGCGCATAACAACCAGCTGCACAGCCGGTGGCGGGTCATCCTTGCAGGGAAAGCACTATTCACCTTGGTTTTTCTCGGCGGCCTGGCGTGACAAAGCGGCCATACTGAGAGTCAGCCAATTTTCAATCTTGACGGAAAACTGACGGCACGCGTCCACCCCTGGCCATGGCATGTGCATTGCTACACACACTCATCAGAGCGCGCGCCAACGAAGGCACGGGCCTACGGACAAAGGCGTCGTTACCCTGCAATGGTCTCTAGCGCCATCCGAGGGAACGACGTTTTTTTTGAGAGAAAAGGCAGGCATTGATGAACGAACCGGCAGATAACCGCCAGAGAAAAGACCCACTGGCCTGGGTCAACGGCAGTGACGCGCCGGAAAAAAGCAGTCTCGACCTGGGCTTCATGGCCCTGAGTGATTGCGCCTCGCTGGTAGTTGCCGCCACCCAGGGCTTTGCCCAACCCTACGGCCTGACCCTCAACCTCAAGCGCCAGGCGTCATGGGCCACCCTGCGCGACAAACTGGTCAGCGGCGAACTGGACGCCGCCCACAGCCTGTACGGGCTGATCTATGCCGTGCACCTGGGCATCGGCGGCGTAGCGCCCACCGACATGGCAGTGCTGATGGGGCTCAACCAGAACGGCCAGAGCATCAACCTGTCCCACGGCCTGCAACAGCAGGGCGTGGTCACTCCTGATGCACTGGATCGCCATGTGCACCAAAGCCGCACAAAATTGACCTTCGCCCAGACATTTCCCACCGGCACCCATGCCATGTGGCTGTATTACTGGCTGGCGAGCCAAGGCATCCACCCGTTGCAGGACGTCAACAGCGTGGTGGTACCGCCGCCGCAAATGGTCGCGCACCTGCAAGCCGGGCGTATCGATGGTTTTTGTGTCGGCGAACCCTGGTGTGCCAGCGCGGTGAAACAAAACCAGGGCTTTACCCTGGCCACCACCCAGGCGATCTGGCCCGACCACCCGGAGAAAGTCCTCGGCTGCACCCAGGCGTTTGTCGACCAATACCCCAACACCGCCCGCGTGCTGGTGATGGCCATCCTCGAAGCCAGCCGCTTTATCGAGCAGAGCCAGGAAAACCGCCGCTCCACCGCACAACTGCTGAGCGCCCGCGACTACCTCGACGCGCCCCTCGACTGCATCGAGCCGCGCCTGCTGGGCAGCTATGACGATGGCCTCGGCAACCAATGGCAAGACCCCCATGCCCTGCGGTTTTTCGCCGGTGGCGCGGTGAACCTGCCGTACCTCTCGGACGGCATGTGGTTTATGACCCAGTTCCGCCGCTGGGGCCTGCTGCGCGAAGACCCGGACTACCTGGGGGTTGCCCGCCAGGTGCAGCAATTGACGCTATACCGCGAGGCCGCCAGCGCCGTCGGCGTTCCCCCGATCGCCCAGGACATGCGCAGCAGCCAACTGATCGACGGCAAGATCTGGGATGGCCGCGACCCCGCCGCCTATGCGCGCAGCTTCCGTCTGCACGCGATGAACGATCCCACCAGCCGCCAGGCCTTGCGCTGACAGGAAGACCGATATGTTGCGAATCCTGTTGATCAATGACACCCCGCGCAAAGTCGGGCGGCTCAAGGCGGCGCTGATCGAGGCCGGTTTCGAGGTGATCGATGAGTCCGGCCTGACCATCGACCTGCCTGCGCGCGTCGAAACGGTGCGCCCGGACGTGATCCTGATCGATACCGAGTCACCCGGGCGCGACGTGATGGAGCAAGTGGTGCTGGTCAGCCGTGACCAGCCCCGGCCCATCGTGATGTTTACCGACGAGCATGACCCGAATGTAATGCGCCAGGCCATCAAGTCCGGCGTCAGCGCCTACATCGTCGAAGGCATCCAGGCCCAGCGCCTGCAACCTATCCTCGATGTGGCCATGGCGCGCTTCGAGAGCGACCAGTCCTTGCGCGCGCAGTTGCAGGCCCGTGACCAGCAGTTGGCCGAGCGCAAGCGCATCGAACTGGCCAAGGGCATGCTGATGAAAATGAAGGCCTGCAATGAGGAAGAGGCCTACACCCTGATGCGCCGCCAGGCCATGAGTCGCCAGCAGAAACTGATCCAGGTGGCGGAGCAGATTATCGCCATGAGCGAGTTGCTCGGCTGATCTGGCTCAGCTCTTGCTAAAGGATCCCTACAGGTAACCAACGGCGGTTGCCCCTCCACGACAAAGACGTCGCACATCCGGTTTGCCTCTCGCAAACCCGGTGGCGGCGTTTTTGCGTTTTGGCCCCAGAGCATGGGGCCGGTGGGGCGGCCTTCGCCGGCAGCTCCATCACCAGGCCTTCTTATAAGACTCCCAACCGTTGAGGTGCGTGATGAAATCAAGCTTCTGGAAATCCGGGCACACCCCGACCCTGTTTGCCGCGTTCCTGTATTTCGATTTGAGCTTCATGGTCTGGTATTTGTTGGGCCCGCTGGCGATCCAGATTGCCGCCGACCTGCACCTGACCACGCAACAACGCGGCCTGATGGTCGCGACACCGATCCTCGCCGGCGCGGTGCTGCGCTTTTTGATGGGCATGCTCGCCGACAAGCTGTCGCCCAAGACCGCCGGGCTGATCGGCCAGGTAATCGTGATCGTCGCGTTGTTCGGCGCCTGGAAACTCGGGATTCACAGCTACGAACAAGCCCTGCTGCTGGGTGTGTTCCTCGGCATGGCCGGCGCGTCGTTTGCGGTCGCCTTGCCACTGGCGTCCCAGTGGTATCCCGCTGAACACCAGGGCAAAGCCATGGGCATCGCCGGTGCGGGTAACTCCGGCACCGTGTTTGCGGCGTTGCTGGCGCCGGTACTGGCAGCCGCGTTTGGCTGGAGCAATGTATTCGGTTTTGCCCTGATTCCCTTGATCCTGACCCTGATCGTCTTCGCCTGGCTGGCGCGCAACGCCCCGGAACGGCCCAAAGCCAAAGCCATGGCCGACTACTTCAAGGCCCTGGGCGACCGCGACAGTTGGTGGTTCATGTTCTTCTACAGCGTGACCTTCGGCGGCTTTATCGGCCTGGCCAGCGCCCTGCCCGGCTATTTCAACGACCAGTACGGCCTGAGCGCGGTGACGGCCGGCTACTACACCGCCGCCTGTGTGTTCGGCGGCAGCCTGATGCGCCCATTGGGCGGCGCCCTGGCCGATCGTTTCGGCGGGATTCGCACCCTGCTCGGCATGTACGGCGTGGCGGCGGTCTGCATTGCCGCAGTAGGCTTCAACCTGCCGAGTTCCTACGCGGCCCTGGCGCTTTTCGTCTGCACCATGCTCGGCCTCGGCGCAGGCAATGGCGCCGTGTTCCAATTGGTGCCGCAACGTTTCCGTCGTGAGATAGGTGTGATGACCGGCTTGATTGGCATGGCCGGTGGTATCGGCGGCTTTGCCCTCGCAGCGGGAATGGGCGCGATCAAACAGAGCACCGGCAGCTATCAATTGGCCCTGTGGCTGTTCGCCAGCCTCGGCGTGCTGGCCTGGTTCGGCCTGCACGGCGTCAAACGTCGCTGGCGCACCACCTGGGGCTCGGCCGCCGTGACGGCCGCGCGCGTCTGATGAGCCTGCGACTGAGCATCGCCCAGGCCAGCGCCATCGGCCCGCGCCCGGAAAACCAGGACGCACTGCGAGTGGTCACGCCCGTGGCCGAACTGGCCGCGAGCAAAGGCTACCTGTGCGCGCTGGCCGACGGCGTGAGCCAATGCGCCGACGGTGGCCTGGCCGCCCGTTCGACCTTGCAGGCGCTGGCCCTCGACTACTACGCCACGCCGCAAACCTGGGGCGTGGCCCAGGCGCTGGAACGCTTGCTGCTCGCGCAGAATCGCTGGCTGCAAGCCAATGGCGGCGGCCAGCCACTGCTGACCACCCTCAGCGCCCTGGTGTTTCGCGGCCAGCGTTTCACCCTGGCGCATGTTGGCGATTGCCGGGTGTATCGCTGGCTGGACGGTGAGTTGCAACGTATCAGCGAAGAGCATGTGTGGGAGCAACCGGGCATGCAGCATGTGCTCAAGCGCGCCCTCGGCCTGGATCAACACCTGGTGCTGGATTTCCGCGACGGCGAACTGCGTGAGGGCGAGTGCTTCCTGCTGGTCAGCGACGGTGTGTGGGCCACCTTGGGCGACCACAGCATCAGCACGATCCTGCGCGAGCAAAGTGACCTCGACGTGGCGGTCAATACCCTGGTGAATGCCGCGCACCTGGCCGGCAGCCAGGACAACGCCAGCGCCTTGCTGGTGCGTATCGACACCCTCGGCGCCGCGACCCTCGGCGATGCGCTGGTACAGTTGCAGCAGTGGCCGCTGCCGCCGCCGTTAAAAGCCGGGCAATCCTTTGAAGGCTGGCAGGTCGAAGGCGTGCTGGCACATAGCCGACAGTCATTGCTGTACCGGGTACGTGACGCCCATCAGCAGCCATGGTTGTTGAAAACCCTGCCCCTCAACCGCGACGACGACAGCGATGCCGGGCAGGCCTTGCTGTCGGAGGAATGGTTCCTGCGCCGCGTAGCCGGGCGTGCGTTTCCTGAGGTCCACGCCGCCAGCGCGCGTCAGCATTTGTACTATGTGATGCGTGAATATCCGGGGCGAACCCTTGCGCAACTGTTCCAGCAGCAAGGTCCATTGCCCCTGGCGCAATGGTTGTCCATCGCCGAGCGGTTGGTGCGGGCGGTGGGCATGCTGCATCGGCGGCAGATCCTGCATCGCGATATAAAACCGGAGAATCTGCTGCTCGGCGACGACGGCGAATTGCGCGTGCTGGATTTCGGCCTGGCCTACTGCCCGGGGCTCTCGGAAGATCGCGCCCACTTGCTGCCCGGCACCCCGAGCTTTATCGCCCCCGAGGCGTTCGGCGGTGAATCCCCTACGGCTCAACAGGATTTATACAGCGTTGGTGTGACGCTGTATTACCTACTGACCGGGCATTTCCCCTACGGCGAGATCGAAGCCTTTCAACGGCCGCGCTTCACCCAGGCCGTCAGCGCCAGCCGCTACCGTCCCGACCTGCCTGAGTGGCTCCCCCTCAGCCTGGAACGCGCGGTGGCCGCCCAACCCGCGCAACGTTATGAAACGGCCGAGGAGTGGCTACGGGCCCTGGAGCAGGCCGACCGCCGCGAATTGAGCGTACGCCCAAGGCCGCTGCTGGAGCGCGAACCGCTCAAGGTCTGGCAAACCCTGGCGGCCGTGTCGTTGCTGCTCAATCTGGTGCTGCTGTACTGGCTGCTGCACCACTAGAGGGCGAAAAGCTCTGCTGCATCGAGCGCAAGGCCAATAAATCCGGGCATCTGCCAACTTGGCACAACCGCTGCATTAGCCCTTTCAACACCACACATATAGCCGCCCCTTCAACGACGAAGGGCTGTGCTTCCCGAGAGAACGGGACCAGGACAAAGGCGTCCTCGCTAGCTAACTAGCGGGGGCGCCTTTTTTGTTTGCGCGTGATTTGTCGAGCCATTGCGGAGAACGACATGAAAAAACTCAAATTAGTGATGATCGGCAACGGCATGGCCGGGGTTCGCACCCTTGAAGAATTGCTCAAGCTGAGCAGCGACCTGTACGACATCACCGTGTTCGGCGCCGAGCCCTACACCAACTACAACCGTATCCTGCTGTCGCCGGTGCTGGCCGGTGAACAAACCTTCGAAGAGATCGTGCTCAACGACCTCAGTTGGTACCTGGACAACAACATCAAGCTGCTGCTCAACCGCAAAGTGGTGCAGATCGACCGCGTCAAACGCATCGTCATCGCCGAAGACGGCAGCGAAGCCGAATACGATCGCCTGCTGATCGCCACCGGCTCCACGCCGTTTATCCTGCCGATCCCCGGCAACACCTTGCAGGGCGTGATCGGCTACCGCGACATCGCCGACACCCAGGTCATGATCGACACCGCCAAGACCCACACGCATGCGGTGGTGATCGGCGGTGGCCTGCTCGGCCTGGAGGCCGCCAACGGCCTGATGTTGCGCGGCATGCACGTGACCGTGGTGCATATCGGCGAGTGGCTGCTGGAGCGGCAACTGGACAAGACCAGCGGCCAATTGCTGCAAACCGAACTGGAAAGCCGTGGCCTGGTGTTTCGCCTGTGTGAACAAACCCAGGCGCTGCATGACGCTGGCAATGGCCGCGTCGGCTCGGTGCAATTCAAGAACGGCGACATCATCCCCGCCGACCTGGTGGTGATGGCTGCCGGCATTCGGCCCAACACCGAACTCGCGGAAAAATCCGGCATCCCGTGCAACCGTGGGATTCTGGTCAACGACACCCTGCAAACCTACGACCCGCGCATCTATGCGATCGGCGAATGCGCCAGCCATCGCGGGATCGCCTACGGCTTGGTGGCGCCGCTGTTCGAACAGGCCAAGGTCTGCGCCAATCACCTGGCCCAGCTGGGTTTTGCCACTTACAAGGGCTCGGTGACCTCGACCAAGTTGAAAGTCACCGGGATCGACCTGTTCTCCGCCGGCGATTTCATGGGCGGCGAAGGCACCGAGACCATCACCCTCTCCGACCCGATTGGTGGTGTGTACAAGAAGCTGGTGATCAAGGACGACATCCTGGTCGGCGCCTGCCTGTACGGCGACACCGCCGACGGTGGTTGGTATTTCCGCCAGATTCGTGAGAACCACGCCATTGGTGAGATCCGCGACCACCTGATGTTCGGCGAAAACGCCTTGGGTGACGTAGGCCACCAAGGCCAGGACAAGGCCATGAGCATGGCCGACAACGCCGAGGTCTGCGGCTGCAATGGCGTGTGCAAGGGCACCATCGTCAAGGCGATCCAGGAACAGGGACTGTTCAGCGTCGATGAGGTGAAAAAACACACCAAGGCCGCCAGCTCCTGCGGCTCCTGCGCCGGCTTGGTGGAACAGATCCTGATCAACACCGTCGGCGGCGCGGCTGACGTCAAACCGAAGAGCGAAAAAGCCATCTGCGGTTGCAGCGACCTCAACCACGGGCAAATCCGCCAGGCCATTCGCGACCAACACCTGCTGACCATCGCCGGCACCATGAGCTACCTGAACTGGCGCACGCCCAACGGCTGCGCCACTTGCCGCCCAGCGCTGAACTACTACCTGATTTCCACCTGGCCCGGCGAAGCCAAGGACGACCCGCAATCGCGCCTGATCAACGAACGGGCCCACGCCAATATTCAAAAAGACGGCACCTACTCCGTAGTCCCACGGATGTGGGGCGGCGTGACCAATCCCTCGGAGCTGCGCCGCATCGCCGACGTGGCCGACAAGTACAACGTACCGATGGTCAAGGTCACCGGCGGTCAGCGCATCGACTTGCTGGGGATCAAGAAACAGGACTTGCCGGGGGTGTGGAAAGACCTCGACATGCCGTCCGGCCA
Source organism: Pseudomonas sp. Marseille-Q1929 (assembly GCF_017316265.1). Lineage (NCBI taxonomy): Bacteria > Pseudomonadati > Pseudomonadota > Gammaproteobacteria > Pseudomonadales > Pseudomonadaceae > Pseudomonas > Pseudomonas sp. Marseille-Q1929. The sequence continues at coordinate 91,619 of NZ_JAFLWU010000007.1, read as the reverse complement.
CGCCTACGGCAAATCCATCCGCACCGTCAAAACCTGCGTGGGCAGCGAGTTCTGCCGTTTCGGCACGCAGAATTCCACGCAGTTGGGCATCGAGCTTGAACATGACCTGTTCAATATGTGGTCGCCGCACAAGGTCAAGCTGGCAGTGTCCGGTTGCCCACGCAATTGCTCGGAAGCCGGGATCAAGGACGTGGGAATCATCGGCGTCGACTCCGGTTGGGAGATGTACATCGGCGGCAACGGCGGGATCAAGACCGAAGTCGCGGAGTTCTTCGTCAAGCTGAAAACCGCCGAAGAAGTACGCGAATACAACGGCGCCTTCCTACAGCTGTACCGCGAAGAAGCCTTCTACCTTGAGCGCACTGTGCACTACCTGCAACGGGTCGGCATGGAGCACATCAAGAGAGCCGTGCTGGAAGACCCCGCCCGCCGCCAGGCCCTCAACGAACGCCTGCAATTCTCCCTGTCGTTCGAACAAGACCCGTGGAAAGAGCGCCTGGAACAGCCGCTGCTGAAAAAGGAATTTGATGTCATCCCCGTCCAACAACTGGAGGTGCCGGCATGAACTGGCTGAATATCTGCGCCCTCGACGAGATCAACGTGCTGGGCTCGCGCATCATCCAGGGCCCCAAGGGCGACATCGCGATTTTTCGTACCAGTGATGACGAAGTCTTCGCCCTCGACGACCGCTGCCCACACAAGGGCGGCCCGTTGTCCCAAGGCTTGATCTACGGCAAGCGGGTGGCCTGCCCGCTGCACAACTGGCAGATCGACCTGGCGTCCGGCGAAGCCCAGGCGCCGGACATCGGTTGCGCCCACCATCACCCGGCCCGCGTGGAAAACGGCCGGGTGCTGCTGGCCCTGCGGGACGCCGTGTGATGAACCGCCAGACCACCGCGTCCACCTGCTGCTATTGCGGCGTGGGTTGCGGCGTGCTGATCGAGCATGACGGTGCGCAGATCCTCGGGGTGACGGGCGACCCGAACCACCCGGCCAACTTCGGCAAGTTGTGCAGCAAGGGCTCCAGCCTGCACCTGACCGGCGACCTGTCCGCCCGCGCCTTGTACCCGGAGTTGCGCCTGGGCAAAGGCATGGCCCGGGCGCGCACTGACTGGGACACAGCCCTGGATCACGCGGCAAACGTGTTCGCCGACACCATCGCCAAACACGGGCCGGACAGCGTGGCCTTCTACATCTCCGGGCAGCTGCTGACCGAGGACTACTACAGCTTCAACAAGCTCGCCCGGGCCTTGGTGGGCACCAACAATATCGACAGCAACTCACGGCTATGCATGTCCTCGGCGGTGGTCGGCTACAAACGCAGCCTGGGCGCGGATGCGCCACCGTGCAGCTATGAAGACCTGGAAAGCAGTGACTGCGTGATGATCGTCGGCAGCAATATGGCCTACGCCCATCCGGTACTGTTCCGACGTTTGGAGGAAGCCAAAGCACGCCGCCCGCAGATGAAAATCGTGGTGATTGATCCACGACGTACAGACACCTGCGATTTGGCTGACCTGCACCTGGCGATTCTGCCTGGCACGGATGTGGCGTTGTTCCATGGGATTTTGCATCTATTGCTGTGGGAAGACTGGATCGACCGCAGGTTTATCCAGGCCCACACCGAGGGTTTGGCCGAGCTGAAACGCCTGGTACATGACTACACGCCGCAGATGGTCACACAGCTGTGCGGGATCAGCGTCGAGCAACTGCGCTTGTGCGCAGAGTGGGTGGGCACCTCCAGCAGTTTCCTGTCGCTGTGGTGCATGGGCCTTAACCAGTCCACCGCCGGCAGCGCAAAAAACAGCGCGCTGATCAACCTGCACCTGGCCACCGGGACTATTGGACGGCCGGGTTGTGGCCCGTTTTCCCTGACGGGTCAGCCGAATGCCATGGGTGGGCGCGAAACGGGCAGTTTGTCGAACCTGCTGCCGGGGCATCGTGAGGCGGCGAACCCTGAGCATCGCGCAGAGGTCGCGGCATATTGGGGTGTGGCGTCTTTGCCCGCCAGCGTTGGGCTGAGCGCTGTCGAACTGTTCGAGCAGATGCAGGCGGGCAAGATCAAGGCGGTGTGGATTGCCTGCACCAACCCGGCACAATCGCTGCCGGACCAGAACGCCGTGCGCGCGGCCCTGGCGACCTGCCCTTTTGTGGTGTTGCAGGAAGCCTTTCACACCACTGAAACGGCGGCCTATGCCGACCTGTTGCTGCCCGCCGCCAGTTGGGGGGAGAAAGAAGGCACGGTGACCAACTCCGAACGGCGTATTTCCCACGTCCGCCGCGCGATCGTCCCACCGGGGGAAGCGCGGCCGGATTGGGCAATTACCGTGGATTTCGCACAACGCCTGGAGCGTCGTTTGCGCCCGGGGCAGGACAGCCTGTTTGCCTTCGAACAGCCAGCGCAGATTTTTGATGAATACAAACTGCTGACCCACGGGCGCGATCTCGACTTGTCGGGCATCAGCCACGCCTTGCTCGACAGCATCGGCCCACAGCAATGGCCGTTTCCTACAGGTGCACAAGCCGGCACACCACGCTTATATACCGACGGCCACTTCCCCACCGCCAACGGGCGCGCGCAGTTCGTCGCCGACCCTTACCGCGCGGCCAAGGAACAGCGTGACGCGCGCTTCCCCCTGACCCTGATCACCGGCCGCTTGCGTGACCAGTGGCATGGCATGAGCCGCACCGGCACCGCCGCGCAGTTATTCGGACACGTCAGCGAGGCATTGTTGAGCCTGCATCCAGACGAAATGCGCCGTCATCGCGTGAAAGACGGTGATCTAGTCAACCTGAAAAGCCGTCGTGGCCAAGTCATCGTTGCGGTCAGCGCTGACGACAGCGTACGCCCTGGCCAGGCGTTTCTGCCGATGCATTGGGGTGATCGTTTTCTCAAAGGCGGCGTGAACGCCCTCACCCAGCCGGCGTTCGACCCGCTGTCGAAACAGCCGGAACTCAAGCATAGCGGTGTGCGCCTGGAGGCCGTTAGCCTGCCGTGGCAGTTGTTCGCCTTGATTGAGGGCGATGTGCAGCAACACTTTGCAGCGTTGCGCCCGCTGTGCGAGGAATTTGCCTACGTCAGCCTGAGCCTGGCCGGACGCGAGCGCCCGGCCCTGCTGCTGCGTGCGGCACATGGCGAAGCGCCCGACTTGCAACTGCTGACGCGTATCGACCAATTGCTTGGCCTCAACGACGGCCCGGTGATGGCCTATGACGACCCGCGCCGTTCCATTGGCAAGCGCGTGAAAATCGAAAAAGGCCGGATCACGGCGCTGCGCCTGGCCGGGGAAACCCTGGCGCGTCACTGGCTGCAAAGTCTGTGGCTGGAGGGGCGAACCGACGATCAACTGCGGCGCTGGCTGTTGGCGCCACTCAGCGCACCGCCGGGGGGCGCGGCGGCCAGCAGCAAGGTGTTGTGTAACTGCAAGAACGTCAGCGAGAACGCCGTGTGCGCTGGCATTGCCCATGGCCTGGACCTGGATGGGCTCAAGCGGGAGCTGGGTTGCGGCACGCAATGCGGCTCCTGTGTACCGGAAATCAAGCGTCTATTGGCCAGCAATCCGCAGCCAATCGCAATCAGTGTGTGAGGGGAAGAACATGAGCGCAAAAGTCTGGCTGGTGGGTGCAGGGCCCGGCGACCCGGAGTTGCTGACCCTCAAGGCGGTAAGGGCGATGAATGAAGCCGATGTGGTGCTGATTGATGATCTGGTCAACCCAGTGGTGCTGGAACACTGTGCCGCTGCACGGGTGATTACTGTCGGAAAGCGCGGCGGTTGTCGCTCGACGCCACAGGATTTTATCCACCGCCTGATGCTGCGCTATGCGCGCCAGGGCAAGTGCGTGGTGCGGCTCAAGGGCGGCGACCCGTGCATTTTCGGCCGGGGTGGCGAAGAGGCGATGTGGTTGCGTGAGCGTGGGGTCGAGGTGGAGTTGGTCAACGGCATCACCGCCGGCCTGGCAGGTGCGACGAATTGCTCGGTGCCCCTCACATTGCGTGGTGTCAGCCGGGGCGTGACGCTGGTGACGGCGCATACCCAGGACGACAGCAGCCTTAACTGGCGGGCGTTGGCGGAGGGTGGGACGACGTTGGTGGTGTATATGGGCGTGGCGAAGCTGGAAGAGATTCGCCAGCAATTGCTGGAAGGTGGCATGGCCGCGGATATGCCGGTAGCGATGATCGAAAACGCCTCGTTGCCCCAGCAGCGCGAGTGTCGCAGTACGCTGTCACGGATGCATGAAGACGCCCAGGCCTTTGCCTTGAAAAGCCCAGCCATCCTGGTGATCGGCAAGGTTGCGGCCTGCGGGCAGGCCGCCGATGTAGCGGTAGCGGCCAGCGCCTGAGGCAAATCGCAGGCGAAAAAAAGCCCGGCCTAAGCCGGGCTTTTTTCTACCACTCAGTAATTACTGAGCTTGGGCTTCAACCGACGCTTCTACGCGACGGTTAACAGCACGACCAGCTTCAGTTGCGTTGTCAGCAACTGGGCGGGATTCGCCGTAACCTACGGAAGTTACGCGGTTAGCAGCAACGCCGTCTTTAACCAGGACTTGCTTAACAGCGTCAGCACGACGCTGGGACAGCTTCTGGTTGTAAGCGTCTGGACCTACGGAGTCAGTGTGACCAGCAACTTCTACGTTGGTAGCTGGGTACTGCTTCATGAAGTCGGCCAGGTTTTTCACGTCGCCGTAGCTGTTAGGCTTAACAACGGCCTTGTCGAAGTCGAACTTAACGTCCAGCTCAACACGAACAACCTGAGCAACTGGAGCTTCTGGCTCTGGAGTTGGTTCTGGAGCTGGTGCTGGGGTAGGAGCTGGAGCAGCTGCGCCAGCGTTACCGCCGAAGTTTACGCCCAGGCCGACCAGTGCGGAGTAATCCCACTTGCCGTTGTCCAGACCGTAGTCAGCTTCAACACCGGCACGAGCGTACAGGTTGTTGGTGAAGTAGTACTTCACGCCAGTACCGACGGTAGCGAAAGTAGTCTGATCGCGACCGCTGTGGCCGTCAGCTTTGACGTTGCCACGGCTCTGGTGACCGAAACCACCTTCAACGTATGGACGCAGGCTGTCTACGCCAGCTTGACCGAAGTGATACTGGGCAACCAGGCTGCCGGTATCGCCTTTGATCTTCTGGTTACCAGTACCGTCGTTCGAACGGGTGTGGTTGGTTTTGTCGTAGGACAGGTTCAAGGACAGGTCGTCGGTCAGGAAGTAACCGATGCGAGCGCCAGGATTGAAGCCGTCTTCGATGTGCTTGACGCTATCGTTGTACTGCTTCTTGTAGAACAGCTCGCCTTCAACTGCGCCTTGGCCTTGTGCCAGAACGCCGAAAGAAGTAGCGGCAATAAGAGAACCAATGGCCAAGCCCAAGGTGTTTTTCAGTTTCATCCGTTAAATCCCCATCTGGTGATTGTAAAGCAGTCCCACAAACCGGGGGACAACTCGGCGACAAGTCTAACAGAACTTGCCTACACGTAAGAGATATTTGCCACGCACTAAGTTTCAGTCTCGCCCGCAAATTTCTCACGTAATTTATCTAGAGCACGTTTGTAACGCATTTTTGTAGCACTCAAACCCATGTGCATGATGTCAGCGATTTCCTGAAATTCCAGTTCTGCGACAAATCGTAGCACCAGGATTTCGCGGTCAATCGGGTTCACATACACCAACCAGCGATCGAGTCCAGCCTTGTCCTCGGGTGCTGGCGTCTTTTCTTCAGACGCTTCCTCAAGGGGGTCCAGACTCAAGGCGTCCATCAAGCGACGCTTTCGCCGTTCCTTACGATACTGCGTGATGCACTCGTTGTACGTGATGCTATATAGCCATGTCTTGAACTTCGATTTGCCCTCGAAGTTCTTCAAGCCATACAGCACCTTGAGCATCACTTCCTGACAGACATCATCCGCATCTCTATCGTTCCCTAAATACCTTGAACAAACGTTGAACAGAGTGCGTTGATATCTGCGCATCAATTCTTCGTACGCGCGAGTTACGTGAAACAGCTCCGTGTGCGAGCGCGCGACCAACTCCTCATCAGAGAGCTCACGGGGGTCATAGCGCGTGGACAGCGTTTGGGCTTTATTCAAAACAAGTCGTGCCGACAGTCAGGTCAATGTCCGCTACAGCCCGGTCAGCCGGGTTTGCGGCGGCGTACATTAGCAGGGTTTGCCGGGTTAGCGGCTACTGACCTGCTGTTCCAGGAGAATCCGATTGGACAACGACACCAGGTCGCCGTCATCGGTCAGCACCGTCGTCTTGACTGTGCCGATCTCCTCGATTTGCCCTTCGACCTCGCCTACACGCACCTGTTGCCCAACCTGATACAACTCACGCACATAGATTCCCGCAAGAATCTGGCCGGCAATTTCCCGGCTTCCCAAGCCCATGGCCAGCGCAACGGCCAGACCAACGGTAATCAAAACGATCACAATCACGTTGTTGAGCAGGTCAGTCTTGACCTCCAACTGGCTGATCGCGACCGAAATACTGATGATGATCACCAGGCCCTGGGCAATTCGCCCCAGGCCAGCGGCATAGTCCAGCCCCACCCCTTCAGCGGCTCCGCGCACCAGGCCATTGGCCAGTTGCGCCAGCAAAACGCCTACCAGCAGCACCAGCGCGCCGCCGAAAACCTTCGGCAAATACAGCGCCAGCATGTCGAGCGTAGCTGAAACTCGCTCAAGGCCAAGGGATTGAGCCGCAGAAACCAGAAAAATCAGCAAAACAAACCAATAGACGATCTTGCCGATCAGTGTCGAGATCGGCACTTGCAGCCCGGCACGTCCCAGCAGCTTGGTCAGGCCGGTGCCTGCCATCAGGCGGTCGAGGCCGAGTTTGGCGAGCAGTTTGGACAGCAGGGTGTCGAGCAGCTTGGCCACGACAAAACCCAGCAATACCAGGACCAGAGCCCCAAACAGGTTGGGAATGAAGTTCGCCACCTTGGTCCACAATGCGGTCATCGCGGTGACCAGGCTCTGGGTCCAGAGATCAAGTTCCATATTCAATCAGCCTTATCAGCAGTGCGAGCAAGAGGTTTACGGCGGGAAACCGGAGATACGTGGGCCGAACCGTTGTTCAGGGCCATCATCAACGCCGGCAGCCAACGCCCGAGCAGACCGAACAAATCACCCGCCCCTACCTGACGGTTGGCGGTTTTCAACACGCGGCCCAGGCAGGCATCGTCGTCACGGTTGGACGGCGAAGCATTGAGCATGTCACGCAAAGACTGTTCGAACGGATCGTGCATAAAGACCTCTCGCAAGTGTTTTAAAAGACGAGGGTTAAATTCTTGGGGTCACATGGGCCCCGTCTTACGTTCAGGTCATATTCAGGTCAAACCCAGCGCAATCGTCGAAATAGCCACCATTGCCCCAGTGCCACCGACACCATCAACAGGCATGCAATCACAAACCCATAGGGGCTGGCGGAGAACGGAATCCCGCCCACATTGATACCCAGCAAGCCGGTGAGAAAGCTCATCGGCAGGAAGATCCCGGTGATGATGCCAAAACGGTACATCGTGCGATTCATGCGCACGCTCAAACGCCGGTCTTCGGCTTCCAGCACAAGCCCCACGCGCTCCCGGGTCAATTCAAGCTCTTCCAGGTAGCGGGTCAGGCTGTTGTTCAATTCGTTCCAATAGTCGGCATCGTCGTCGCAGAACCATGGCAATTTGATCCGCGTCAGCTGGGCAAAAATATCCCGTTGCGGCGCGAGGAATCGCTTGAGCCCAGCCGCTCTCCGACGGATCTGCAAAACGCTGCCATGCTCTGGGGTATACCGTTCGTCGGTATCAAGTTTTTCTTCTTCGGCATCGACGATTTCGGACAGGTCGGTGACCAGATCCTGCACTTTATTGGTCAGGTACTGCGCCATATAAAGGATTAGTTCTGACGCCGTTTTAGGACCTTTGCCATCCGCCAACTGCACCAACAGCTCATCGGTGGCGCGCAATGGCCGCAAACGCAGGGAAATCACGCGGCTGGCCGCGGCAAAGATGCGCACCGAGACCATGTCTTCCGGCTCAGCGCCCGGGTTGAGGTTGACTCCACGCAGGAACAGCAACAACTCGGCATCCGGCAACGGCAACAGGCGCGGGCGGGTGTTCTCCTCCAGCAGCAGGTCACAGGCAAATTCGCTCAAGCCACTGGATTTGCGCAGCCAGGTCTGCGTCTGGGGATGGCTGCGATCCCAGTGCAGCCACAGGCTTTCCTGGGGCTGCAGTTGCAAGTCGTCGAGCTCAGTCCGGGCAATCGAACGCGCACCGCCCTTACCGTCCAGCACCAGGGCATGCACCAGCCCCCATTGCGCGTTTTCTTCCTCGAACATCCTCACCCCATCGGCTATTGCAGTTTATTCAGGCATTTTCAGCGGGCTTGGCGACACGATCACGCCGTTGTTATCGGCGTAGATGTATTCACCCGGGCGGAACGTCACGCCGGCAAACGTGACCACCACGTTGAGGTCGCCGAGGCCGCGCTTGTCGGTCTTCATCGGGTGGCTGGCAAGCGCCTGAACCCCCAGATCGGTCTGCGCAATGACATCGACATCACGGATGCAACCGTAGATCACCAGCCCTTCCCAGCCGTTTTTTGCAGCCTTCTCGGCGATCATGTCGCCCAATAACGCGCGGCGCAGGGAACCACCACCATCGACCACCAGCACCTTGCCAGCGCCCGGCTGGTCGGCTTGTTCCTTGACCAGCGAGTTATCTTCGAAGCACTTGATGGTGACAATCTCACCACCAAAGGAGTCTCGGCCGCCGAAGTTGCTGAACATCGGCTCGACGACCTGCACCAGCTCCGGGTAGGCATCGCACAGGTCGGGGGTCACGTAATGGTTCATCGAAAAAATTCCTTTCTGTCAAAGAAGTGTCTTTCAAGGAAGTACCGGTCGAAGCCGGTGGGAAACATCCCACCCGCGTCGCCGCAACGCAATAGCCACTGCGCGACTGAATATGACCAGAAGCGTCCGGCGCGTCATATCTTAGCCGTAACCGTAATGGAGCGAAACGCCCGTGGCTGAGCGCCCATCAAAGCTGGGCGACGGCCGCGGCCGAGGCCCCGGACAAAGGTGTGAGCGGATCCTTCAACCACTGTGCCACCAACGGCCACACTTCAGCTTGCGCCGCTTTGCTGACCAGCATCTCTACGTGGCCGAAATCCCCGCTGAAACCCTGCTGGCGCCCCAGGCACAGGTACTGGCGATGCTCGGAGCCCACCTGCTCGAACAGCTTGCGACAGGCCCAGTCCGGGTCCTGATGGTCGCCGGCAGCACTGACCGCCAAGAGCGGCACCTCGACGTCGGCCAGGCCTTTCCACCAATCATTCTTACCTTCGCCAAAACGCCCAAACAGGCCGTTCCAGCGCATGGCTTCGATCAGCACGCCCGCGGGTTCGTCCTCCGGACCGCGCTTGAACCGTGAGCCGGAAATCTCGCCGAAGCGTTTCAACAGCATGCGGCCAGTCCACTCCAGCGGCGGCAGTTTCAACGGCCAATGCGTGCGACTGACCTGGCAGCCAAACAATGCCACCGAAGCCGCTGCCGGCGCGCCCAGGTGGTGCCCACCCAGGGCCGCAGCCAAGCTGGTGGCGCCCAACGAATGACCGACCCAATGCGGGATCTGCCCGCTTTGCTCACGCACAAACGCGCCAATCGCCGGCAAATCGTAGCGCGCATAATCAGCGACACGATTGCGCGCGTAGTCATGATTGCGCTTGGACAGGCCATGCCCACGCATCTCCGGGATCCACACGTCAAACCCCTGGCGTGCCAAATGGGCACCCAGGCCGAGCCCCTTGGGCGAATACCAGAAGCGTCGGTTGGAAAAACTGCCGTGCAACAAAATAACGGGGATGCCCCGGTTTTCCGGGACATCGGCCTGGCCCAAACGGGTAACCGCCAGCTCGACGGTGCCGTCGGGGCTGTTACCGGGTTTGAGGCGATAGACATCTTCACTCAGGTCGCCACGACGTTCAGCGCTGATCAGGGCGACGGGAAACAGGTTGCTGCTGCTTTGCATAATGCTCTTGCACAAAAAAGGGCGGCGTCCAAGAGGAGGCCCGCCCTGTACAGATAAGAATGCCGGCCACCCTCAGCGAGTGACCGGCACTTTTGACGTACCGACCTCAGGCGGACGCTTGGCCTTCCGCCAGGAAGAACCAGGTTTCCAGCACGGAATCGGGGTTCAGCGAGACGCTTTCGATACCCTGCTCCATCAGCCATTTGGCCAGGTCCGGGTGGTCGGAAGGGCCTTGGCCGCAGATACCGATGTACTTGCCGGCCTTGTTACAGGCCTGGATCGCGTTGGCCAGCAGCTTCTTCACCGCAGGATTTCGCTCATCGAACAGGTGCGCAATGATCCCGGAGTCGCGGTCCAGGCCCAGGGTGAGCTGGGTCAGGTCGTTGGAGCCGATGGAGAAACCGTCGAAGAATTCCAGGAACTCTTCGGCCAGGATGGCGTTGGACGGCAGTTCGCACATCATGATCACGCGCAGGCCGTTCTCGCCACGGGACAGGCCGTTTTCAGCCAACAGGTCCACGACTTGGCTCGCTTCGCCCAGGGTGCGCACGAACGGCACCATGATCTCGACGTTGGTCAGGCCCATCTCGTTACGCACGCGCTTGAGGGCGCGGCATTCGAGTTCGAAGCAATCGCGGAACGCTTCGCTGATGTAACGCGAGGCACCACGGAAACCCAGCATCGGGTTTTCTTCTTCCGGCTCGTAGAGTTTGCCGCCGATCAGGTTGGCGTATTCGTTGGACTTGAAGTCCGACAGGCGCACGATGACCTTTTTCGGGTAGAACGCCGCCGCCAGGGTGCTGATGCCTTCCACCAGCTTCTCGACGTAGAAACCCACCGGGTCGTTGTAACCGGCGATGCGCTTGTCGACGCTTTCCTTGATGTCCAGCGGCAGGCCGTCGTAGTTCAACAGGGCCTTGGGATGCACGCCGATCATACGGTTGATGATGAACTCCAGGCGGGCCAGGCCCACCCCGGCGTTCGGCAGCTGCGCAAAGTCGAAGGCGCGGTCCGGGTTGCCGACGTTCATCATGATCTTGAACGGCAGGTCAGGCATGGCGTCGATGGAGTTTTGCTTGATGTCGAAGCCCAGCTCGCCTTCAAAGATGAAGCCGGTGTCGCCTTCGGCGCAGGAAACGGTGACGCCCTGGCCGTCTTTGAGCAGTTGGGTCGCGTTGCCGCAGCCCACGACCGCAGGAATCCCCAGTTCACGGGCGATGATCGCCGCGTGGCAGGTACGCCCGCCACGGTTGGTGACGATGGCGCTGGCGCGTTTCATCACCGGTTCCCAGTCCGGGTCGGTCATGTCGGAGACCAGCACGTCACCTGGCTGGACCTTGTCCATTTCGGACACGTCCTTGATGATCCGCACTTTGCCTGCGCCGATGCGCTGGCCGATGGCACGGCCTTCCACCAGCACGGTGCCGGTTTCTTTCAGCAGGTAGCGTTCCATGACGTTGGCCGAAGTGCGGCTCTTCACGGTTTCCGGGCGGGCCTGCACGATGTACAGCTTGCCGTCGTCGCCATCTTTGGCCCACTCGATGTCCATCGGGCACTTGTAGTGCTTTTCGATGATCATCGCTTGCTTGGCCAGTTCGCTGACTTCGGCGTCGGTCAGGCAGAAACGCGCGCGATCAGCCTTGTCGACGTCAACGGTTTTCACCGAACGGCCGGCCTTGGCTTCGTCGCCGTAGATCATCTTGATGGCCTTGCTGCCCAGGTTGCGGCGCAGGATGGCCGGGCGACCGGCTTCAAGGGTGTGCTTGTGGACGTAGAATTCGTCCGGGTTCACCGCGCCTTGTACGACGGTTTCACCCAGGCCGTAGGCGCCGGTGATGAACACCACGTCACGGAAACCGGATTCGGTATCGAGGGTGAACATGACGCCGGCGGTACCGGTTTCCGAACGCACCATGCGCTGCACACCGGCAGACAGGGCTACCAGCTTGTGGTCGAAACCTTGGTGTACACGGTAGGAAATCGCGCGATCGTTGAACAGCGAGGCGAACACTTCCTTGGCCGCGCGGATCACGTTTTCCACGCCGCGGATGTTCAGGAAGGTTTCTTGCTGGCCGGCGAACGAGGCGTCCGGCAAGTCTTCGGCGGTGGCCGAGGAACGTACGGCAACGGCCACGTCCGGGTTGCCGGCCGACAGTTCGGCGAAGGCGGTGCGGATTTCTTCGTTGAGCTTCTCGGGGAACTCGGCGTCCATGATCCATTGGCGGATCTGGCTGCCGGTCTTGGCCAGGGCGTTGACGTCATCGACGTCCAGTGCGTCCAGCGCGGCGTGGATCTGAGCGTTGAGGCCGCTCAGTTCGAGGAAATCGCGGTAAGCCTGGGCCGTGGTGGCAAAACCACCCGGCACCGATACACCAGCGCCTGCAAGATTACTGATCATCTCGCCGAGGGATGCGTTCTTGCCCCCCACGTGCTCTACATCATGGACGCCGAGCTTATCGAGGGAAACTACGTACTCTACCAAGGTGATCTCTCCACTAACTGTGTTGGAAAAGCTCAGGACGCCGGCTGCTCAGTAGGAGCTTTCGCCAGCGCTTGTGGCCTGGACCTGGAAAATAAGTGAGAATGCGGCCCACTGCGGGACGGCAAAATCGCGCCTATCATATCCAAGATTCGTCATCAGCTTAAGGCCCAGGGCTCAAATGAAACGATCTGCTTTCTTTATCTCCGACGGCACCGGCATCACCGCCGAAACATTGGGTCAAAGCCTGTTGGCGCAGTTCGAAAACATTACCTTCGCCAAATTCACGCGGCCTTATATCGACAGCGTGGATAAAGCGCGGGCCATGGTACAACAAATCAATCTGGCGGCTGAAAAAGACGGCTTTCGGCCGATCATTTTCGACACCATTGTCAATCAGGACATTCGTGAGATCCTCGCGACTTCCAATGGTTTCATGATCGACATCTTCTCGACGTTCCTTGCGCCACTGGAACAAGAGCTGAGTGAACACTCCTCTTACTCGGTAGGAAAGTCCCATTCCATTGGGCACAACTCCAACTATATGGAGCGTATCGAGGCGGTGAACTTTGCCCTCGACAACGATGATGGCGCCCGCACGCACTACTACGACAAGGCCGACCTGATCCTGGTGGGCGTATCCCGCTGCGGCAAGACGCCGACCTGCCTGTACATGGCCATGCAATTCGGCATCCGCGCGGCCAACTACCCGCTGACCGAGGACGACATGGAGCACCTGACGCTGCCTGCGGCCTTGCGCTCACACCGGCACAAGTTGTTCGGCCTGACCATCGACCCGGACCGCCTGACCTCGATCCGCAACGAGCGCAAGCCCAATAGCCGTTACTCCAGCTATGCACAGTGCGAATTCGAAGTGCGCGAAGTGGAAAATCTGTTCCGTCGCGAGAATATTGCGCATATCAATTCCACGCACTTTTCGGTGGAAGAGATTTCCGCGAAGATTTTGGTGGAGAAGGGTGTGGAGCGTCGGTTCAAGTAATTGTGTTGCCTGGGCTGGCCTCTTCGCGGGCAAGCCCGCTCCCACATTTTGACCGAGTTCTAACCTTGGAATACGGTCAAATGTGGGAGCTGGCTTGAACTGGTCCAGTAATTTCGGACATTGTTTTCGGTTCTCACGCCGCTAGCTTTTCTGCTGCTATAGGCGAGTGGTATCCGTTGTAGCTGTGGCGCCTTACGCTGTTGTATCGCGCCACATATCGGTTGATGTCTACCTGGGCCTCGTACTCAGAGCTATAACCTCCCTCGGGCACCCATTCGGACTTCAAACTGCCAAAAAAACGTTCCATCGGGGCGTTATCCCAGCACTGGCCTTTTCGACTCATGCTCTGTTTCAGCTCGTGCGCCTGCAGTTCAGCCCTGAATTTATGGCTGGTGTACTGGCAGCCTTGATCAGAATGAAACATCACACCTTTTGGTCGCCCTCTCAGCTCAACAGCCATGCGCAGTGACTCACTTGCCAGCGTCGCATCGGCAACCAGTGAATACGACCATCCCACCACTCGACGCGCAAACAGATCCAGCACCACAGAAAAATAGAGCCAGCGCTTGCCGAGTTGGATATAGGTGATGTCCGCACACCAGACCTTGTTGATGTCTGCGACGTAAAACTCACGTTCCAGCTCATGTTCAGCCACCAAAGACTCAACGCCTGACGACTTGTATTTATGTGGCCTGCGTTGCCGGCTGGTAATCCCAGCTTCCTTCATCAAGCTACGAGCCATGTAACGCCCAACCTGATGGCCTGCACCTCGCAGGTCCTCAGAGAGGGTTCGAGCTCCTGCCGATCCTCTTGAAGCCTTGTGATACTTAACTAGAACGACCTTGAGCGCTTCGCGCTCCAGGTTGGTTTTCCCCTGACGCTGACGCCAGGCGTAGTAGCTACTGCGGTTGACTTCGAAAACACGACAACAATCTGTAATACCGTACTGTTCGCCTAGCTCGCTGATCAGAGGGAATGATCTTTGGAGTCCAAAAGCAGGAGAACACTGGCCTTTTTTAGGATTTCGATATCCCGATCTTTCTGCCTGAGCAGGGCCTGGAGTTCCTGGATTTTCTTTTGGTCGGCAGTAATCGCCTTTGTACCAGCCATCGTTGATCCGGCGCGCTCTTTGCGCACCTGCTCGACCCAGCGACGCAAAACCGTAGGGCCGATATCCAAACTGGCGCAAATTTCGGGAACAGGCAGGTTTTGATCAATCACCATGCTTACGGCGTTGAGTTTGAACTCGCTGGAATAGGACTTTCGCATCATCTGCACACCTCAGGTTTGGGCGCCATCATAGCGCCCTATTGATGTGTCCAAATTCATTAGGCCAGTTCAGCTTGCCTGCGATGGCGGTGGGTCAGCCACCCAGATGCCAGCTGATACACCGCTATCGCAGGCAAGCCAGCTCCCACATTGGATTTTTGGTGTTCTTTGGATCGAAGAACCTCTCAATTCGCCCATCCCCGTTGCCGATATTCCGCAAGTCACCCATTGCATAAATTAAGGAAACGACCACGTGCTCATCGTATCCGGGCTTATCGCTGTACTGCTGTCGGTGTTCGGTGGCTTCGTCCTGTCCGGTGGCAGCCTCGGCCCGCTGTACCAGCCGATGGAGCTGTTGATGATCGGCGGTGCCGGCGTCGGGGCTTTTATTGCGGCCAACAATGGCAAGGCGATCCGCGCCACGTTCGGCGCCATCGCGCGCTTCAAACGCAGCACCCGCTACGACAAACGCTTGTACCTGGAGCTGATGGCGATGATGTACGGCCTGCTCAGCAAGGCGCGCCGCGAGGGCATGCTGTCGCTGGAGCGGGACATTGAAGACCCGGCGCAAAGCGCCGTGTTTGCGCCCTACCCGCGGCTGGTCAGCGACCCGTTGATTATCCTGTTCCTCACCGACTACCTGCGCCTGCTGGTGAGCAGCGCGATGCAGGCCCACGAACTCGATGAGTTGATGCTGCACGAGATCGAGGCGTTCGAACACGAAGCCAGCCTGCCCTCGGATGCACTCTATAAAGTCAGCGACGCCCTGCCGGCGTTTGGCATCGTTGCGGCGGTGATGGGCGTGGTCAAGGCGTTGAGTGCGGTCAACGTCGGCCCGGACTTGATGGGCCAGATGATCGCCCACGCGCTGGTCGGCACCTTTCTCGGCATTTACCTGGCCTACGGCTTGGTCGCGCCCTTGGCCTGCCGCATCGAGCGCCAGGCCGCCGAGTCGGTGAAGATGCTGCAATGCATCCGCGTGACCCTGTTGGCCAGCGTGCAAGGCATGCCGCCGCAACTGGCCGTGGAATTCGGCCGCAAGGCGCTGCACAGCAGCGAACGCCCCGGTGCCCTGGAACTGGAAACCTACGTACGCAGCGGCGGCGGCGCATGAGCGAGCGCCCGATCATCATCCGCCGCAAAAAAGCCGCGAAGCACGGCCACCACGGCGGCGCCTGGAAAATCGCCTTCGCCGACTTCATGACCGCGCTGATGGCGCTGTTCCTGGTGCTGTGGGTGCTGTCCAACGCAAGCAAAAACGACAAGGAAGCCATCGCCGAATACTTCAGCACCCCGCTATTGGTGGCGATCAGCAAAGGCGAACGCAGCGCCAACAGTGCCAGCGCGATCCCCGGCGGCGGCCCCGACCCGCGCAGCGTCGAAGGGGAAAAGCTGCGCCACACGCCGCGCCTGTCCGGCGAGGAACGTCGCCACCTGGAATCCCTCAAGCAGCGCCTCGACGCCGCCGTCGACCGCGACCCGCAGCTGCGCGAACTCAAGCAGCAGATTGCGATTGAACTGAGCCCCGAAGGCCTGCGCGTGCAACTGCTGGATACCGACAAACGCCCGATGTTCGAACTGGGCAGTGCCAACGTCGCGCCGTACCTGCGCAAGCTGCTCAAGACCTTTGCCCCGGTGCTCAACGAACTGCCCAACCGCATCCAGATCAGCGGCCACACCGACAGCCACCCTTACCCCGGGGGCGATGCTGGCTACAACAACTGGGACTTGTCCGCCGACCGCGCCAAGGCCTCGCGACAAGAGTTGGTGGCGGGTGGGCTGGATTCCGACAAGCTGCTGCGTGTGTCCGGCATGGCCGACCGCATTCCGTTCAAGGGTGCCGGGCCCTTCGACGCGGCCAACCGGCGGATTGAAATCATCGTGCTGGATCGTCGGGTTGCGGAGCGGATCTTGTCCCAGGACGAGTTCGGCACGGAGCCCAGCGCGCCGCAACCATCCACGCAATAACCGGCAATTGTGCGTGATGTTCGCCTAATCGCCCGCCCCCGCGCCCGCGCAAAATGGCGCCATGGCCGAGACCAGCAAAGAAGACAAGACCGAAGCGGCGTCACCGCGCCGCATCGAAAAGGCCCGCGAAGAAGGGCAAGTCCCGCGTTCCCGCGAAATGAACACCTTTGTCATGCTGCTGGCCGGCACCGGCGGGCTGTGGCTGATGGGTGGGCACCTGTATGACAGCCTCGGCCAGGTGATGGAACAGGCGTTGCTGTTTGACCGCGCACAGCTGTTCGACACCGCGCGCATGCTCACGGTGCTCTGGCAACTGAGCCAGAACACTTTGCTGGCGCTGGCACCGTTTTTTGCCTTGATGACCTTTGCCGCCCTCGCTGCACCGGCCTTGCTCGGCGGCCTGGTGATTACCCTGGCGGCGGTGCGCCCGCAGTTCTCGCGGGTCAACCCGATCAGCGGGTTGGCGCGCTTGTTTTCGGTGCAGGTGCTGGTGGAGTTGGCCAAGGCCGTCGCCAAGGCCACGCTGATCGGCACCGTCGCGTATTTCTTCCTCAAAAGCCATCTCGACCAACTGCTCACCTTGCCCAACATGCCCGCCCCCAAAGCCCTGGCCACGGTGATGAGCCTGACCGCCAGTGCCTGCGCGATGTGCGTGGCCGCGCTGATAATTGTGGTGGGCATGGACGCGCCGTACCAGCTGTGGACCTACGCCAAGAACCTGCGCATGTCCAAGGAAGAGCAACGCCAGGAACACAAGAACGCCGACGGCGACCCGCATATCAAGGCCAAGATCCGCCAGGTGCAACAGGCCCGCGCGCGTCGGCGGATGATGAGCAAGGTGCCCAAGGCCGACGTGATCGTCACCAACCCCAGCCACTTCGCGGTGGCGCTGTCCTACCAGAAAGACAAGAACGGCGCGCCGCGCGTGGTGGCCAAGGGCGCGGATGACGTGGCCCTGCGCATCCGCGAGATCGCCGCCGAGCATCACCTGCCGATGCTGGAAGCGCCGCCACTGGCGCGGGCCTTGTATTTCCACGTCGATCTGGACCGTGAAATTCCCATCGAGCTGTACACCGTGGTCGCCGAAGTCGTCGCCTGGGCGATCCGCCTCAAGCGCGTCAGCGAACACGGCGGCGACCTGCCGCCGACCCCGGCGAACCTGAGCGTACCGCCGGGCATGGACCAGCGCGGCCCGCGCAACCCGACACCTGAGGATGAACCGAACGCATGAAAGGCATCACCGAATTCTTCGGCCCCGACTCCTGGCTGGCCACCACCGACCTGAAAGTCATGACCGGCCCGGTGCTGATCGTGCTGATCCTGTCGATGATGATCCTGCCGCTGCCCACCTTCATCCTCGACCTGCTGTTCACCTTCAACATCGCCCTGGCGATCATGGTGCTGATGGTCAGCATGCTCACCGAGAAGCCGCTGGATTTCTCGGCGTTTCCGTCGGTGCTGCTGTTCACCACACTGCTGCGGCTGTCGCTGAACGTGGCGTCGACGCGGGTGATTTTGATGGAGGGCCACACCGGCCCCGACGCGGCCGGCAAGGTGATCGAGGCGTTTGGCGAGTTCCTGGTGGGCGGCAACTTTGCCGTGGGCCTGGCGCTGTTTTTGATCCTGGTGACCATCAACTTCATGGTAATCACCAAGGGCGCCGGACGTATCGCCGAAGTCGGTGCGCGCTTCACCCTGGACTCGATGCCCGGCAAGCAAATGGCAATCGACGCCGACCTCAACGCCGGCTTGATCGGTGAACCGCAAGCGCGCCAGCGCCGTAAAGAGGTAGCCCAGGAAGCCGATTTCTTCGGCTCCATGGACGGCGCCAGCAAGTTTGTGCGCGGTGACGCCGTAGCCGGCCTGGTGATCATGGGCGTGTGCATCATCGGCGGCCTGGCCATCGGCATCCTGCAACACGGCATGGCGTTTGCCGATGCGGCGCACACCTACACCATGCTGACCATCGGCGATGGCCTGGTGGCGCAGATCCCCGGCCTGGTGATTTCGATTGCCGCCGGCGTGACCGTGTCGCGGGTCAACACCGAGCAGGATGTGGGCCAGCAGATGATGGGCCAGCTGTTCAGCCGCCCGAAAGTGCTGATGATGACCGCCGGCGTCATGGGCTTGCTCGGCCTGGTGCCGGGCATGCCGAACCTGGTGTTCCTGATGTTGACCGGGCTGCTGGGCGGCCTGGGCTGGTGGTTTTCCAAGCAGGAAGCGCTGGCGCCGGAAGGCTCGCCCACGCAGACACTGTTGCCCAAATCCGCCTCCCAAGGCAGCGAAGCCTCGTGGGACGACGTGCAGTTGGTCGACACCCTGAGCCTGCGCGTCGGCCACCGCCTGATCCAACTGGTGGACGCCCGCCAGCAAGGCGAACTCATCACGCGCATCAAGAGCCTGCGCAAGAAGTTCGCCCAGGATGTGGGCTTTCTGCCGCCCGTGGTGCATGTGCGCGACAAACTGGAACTGGCCGCCAACACCTACATCATCAGCCTCAAGGGCGTGGAAATCGGCCGGGGCGAAGTGTTCCCCGGCAAGTGGCTGGCGATCAACCCGGGCAAGGTCACCCACACGCTGGAAGGCACGGCGGCGGTGGACCCGGCGTTTGGCCTGCCGGCGATCTGGATCGACGCCAACCTGCGCGAACACGGGCAGATCTACGGCTACACCGTGGTCGATGCGAGCACCGTGACCGCCACCCACCTCAACCACCTGCTGCACCAGCACGCCAAGGACATGCTCGGCCGTGGCGAAGTGCAAAAGCTGTTGGACAAGCTCGGCCCCGACAGCAAGGGCCTGATCGACGAAGTGGTGCCCAAGCTGGTAACGCTCACGGTGCTGCAACGGGTGCTGCAAAACCTGCTGGAAGAGAACGTGTCGATCCGCGACATGCGCACCATCCTCGACGCCCTCGCCGAACACGGCGGCGTGTTGCAACCGCCTGACGTGCAAGAACTGACCGCCGTGGTGCGCATTGCCCTCGGCCGTTCCATCGTCAACCAGCTGTTTGGCAACCAGGCCGAACTGAAAGTCATCGGCCTGGATTTCAACCTGGAGCAGGTGCTGATGCAGGCCGTGGGCAACGGCGGCGCGCTGGAGCCGAGCCTGGCCGACAACCTGATGCAACAGACCAGCCTGACCCTCAAGCGCCAGGAAAACAGCAGCGAACCGCCGGTGCTGGTAGTGCCCAACAAACTGCGCCCGGTGCTGTCGCGCTTCCTGCGTCGGCGCTTGCGCCAGCTCACGGTGATCGCCCTCAGCGAAATCCCCGACGACCGTACCCTGCGCATGACCCACGTGATCGGAGGCAAGCCTAAGTGAGTGCGCAACGTTTTATTGGCGCCAACAGCCGCGAGGCGATGAACCAGGTGCGCGCGGCCTTGGGTGCAGACGCGTTGATCTTGTCCAGCCGCATGACCGACGCGGGCGTGGAGATCATGGCCCAGGGTGAAGAAACCGCGAGCGCACCGCCGTTGCTGGAATGGCTGCTGGAAGCGGGTTTCAGTGGCGGTTTCAGCGAGGACTTGCTTGGCCGTACGCCCGCGCACTTGCCCGATGCCACGCCGGCGCGGCTCAAGGCCTGGCTGATGCAACGGCTCAACAGTCAATTGAACCTGTTGGGCGATGAAGCCGAGCTGTTCAAGGCGCCCACGGTGATTGCCCTGGTCGGGCCCACCGGCGTGGGCAAGACCACCACCACGGCGAAGTTGGCGGCGCGTTATGTGATGCGCCATGGTCCGGGCCAAGTGGCACTGGTGACCACCGACAGCTTTCGGGTCGGCGCCCATGAGCAGCTGAATATCTATGCGCAATTGCTCGGCGTCGAACTGCACACGCTGGCGCCGCAGGCTGCACTCGATCCGTTGCTGGGTAGATTCGCCGACAAGCGCCTGGTGATCATCGACACCGTGGGCATGAGCCAACGCGATCAACGCTTGCTCGCGCACATCCAACAGTTGCGCGGCGTGCGCCTGATGCTGGTGCTCAATGCCGCCAGCCACGGCGACACCCTGGATGAAGTGGTGCACACCTACCGTGCTGCCGCACAGGCGGCCGGGTGTCGGCTGGACGATTGCATCATCAGCAAGTGCGACGAGGCAGCGCGGCTGGGGCCGGTGCTGGAGACCGTGATCCGCCACCGCTTGCGCCTGAATTATTTATCGACGGGCCAACAGGTGCCGGAAGACTTGCAATTGCCCGGCGCGTCGGACTTCTTGCAGCAGGCGCTGGATATTTCCCGGCCGTCGCGGTTTGCGGCGCCTCCCGCCAGCGCCACCCGCCCGCACCTCGATGCCCTGGCACGCAGCCTGTTGTGCCAGCGCAAGGTGCTGCTGGCCTTGCGCGACAGTCTGATCACGCACGTCGAGGGCTTTGCCTTGCTGGCGCAGCTATGGCCGTTGATGGCGCAGCCGCAGGCGTGTTGGGAGGGTTTTCTCGGTGAGCCCGCAGCACCCTCGAGCGCCACGTGGATCACCCCTGGCAAGGCGAGCCAACGGGCGGTGTTTGAAGCGCAGCGACATCCCCTGGGCACCCTTGCCAAACGCGGCGAATGCTTCGGCATCCGCGTATTGCGCTACCGCAACCGCAATGCGCGGGTGACCTTGAGCCATCTGCCGGTGGCCTTTAAAGGCACCGCTGTACGCGCCTGGTTTGCCACCTTGCAAGACAGTCACAGCGGCCAGCATCTGAGCCAGCGTTATTGGCTGGTCACGGAACAGCACGATCTGAATGAACAGGCCGCCGAACTGCTGCACCAACTGAAACAAGACGAACTGACCGACCTGACCGCACGCGGTTCCACGCGGCTGCTCGACCTGCACCCGCACCTGCACGCCGAACCCCGCCACTACCTGGCCGCCGGCTTCGCCGCCAGCGCCCTGCGGCTGGTCCAGGCCCCGGATGACTGGGCGTTCCAGGCGCGTGCGCAACTGCTCGGCTTATTGCCGAAAAAGCCCCGTGGGCAGGCGCGGGAAATCCTTGACGGTTTGCTGCACTTGGCCGCTGTCATGGACAGCTTCGAGCATGCATGACCAGGCCGCCGGGTTGCGCCAGTGGGCGCAACTCAATCAGCGCACGTTGCTGCTGTTCGGCGCGGCGCCCGAAGCGCTGCTGGCGCAGCAGGCGTTGGCGCGCTGGCATCGGCAAGGCCAGCGCTGGGTTGGCGACCCGGCGCGTTGGCGGGTGCGGGCTGTGGATAAGTATCACCAAGACTTGGCGCAATCGCGCTGGGGGATTTGGGTGGGCAGTGACTTGGGGGCGTTTGAGCGGGCGTTCAATACGTTGAGTTTGTTGCATGACTATGGCGGGCCGGGGCAGGTGTTGGCGTTGCATGCGGGGTTGCCGCAGGAGGGCTTGCTCAGCAACTTGCGCGAAGCCGCCCAGCGGTACCTAGGCATGCGCCTCCTCCTGATCAATGAAACCTAACTGTGGAAACTGGCTTGTGTGGGAGCTGGCTTGCCTGCGATAGCGGTGGGTCAGCAACATATCTATCAACTGACAGACCGCTATCGCAGGCAAGCCAGCTCCCACATTGGAATTGCGTTAAGCAGGGAATATGTGGCCTGCCGCCTACCTGTTCTGCGCTTAGGGCATCCGCCCCAGCAGTAATAATCCCGTGGATTTTCTGTCTTTCGCAGGCGCACACGATGTATACGGCACAGGGCAAGATAAACCAGCAGGAAGTGCTCCAGCAGTACCTGCCCATGGTCCGGCGCCAGGCGCTCGGGCTGAAGACCCGGTTGCCGTCCAATATTGAGCTGGACGACTTGATCCAGGCCGGCAGCATCGGCTTGCTCGATGCCATGACGCGCTATGACTTGAACGTCGGCGCGACCTTCGCCACCTTCGCCTCCCAGCGCATTCGCGGGGCGATGATCGACGAGTTGCGCACCCGCGATTGGGTGCCGCGCAGCGTGCGGCGCAATGCGCGGGCGGTGGAAGAGGCGATGCACCGCGTCGAACAGAACCTCGGCCGCCCGGCCAAGGAGCGCGAAGTGGCCTCGGCCATGGGCCTGACGCTGGCCGAATACCAGAAGGTGCTCGACGACACCAACGGCAGCCAGATGCTGCCCTTCGACGATATCGACGAAGAACACAGCGAAGGCTCCAGCTCGCGCCTGCAAACGCCATTTGCCGAACTGCTCAACGAGCGCAACCGCGCCGACCTGACCCGCGCCATCGACGCCCTGCCCGCGCGGGAGCGGCTACTGCTTGCGCTGTGTCATCACGAGAAGCTCAACTTGCGTGAGATTGGGGTGGTGTTGGAGGTGAGTGAGAGTCGGGTGTGTCAGTTGCATGCCCAGGCGATTGCGCGGTTGCACGTCAGCATGAAGGACTAGGCCGCCACATTCCTGGGGTCACCAGAGATCAAAATGTGGGAGCGGGCTTGCTCGCGAAGGCGGTGGGTCAGTCAACACACCTTTGGCTGAACCACCGCCTTCGCGAGCAAGCCCGCTCCCACATTTGGATTGCATTTCACACCCACTCAGGCTTCGGCGTAGGCCACTTCGTTGAAGCTCGCCACCAACCAGGTCAGCTCTTCACGCGGCAGATGGGTCAGCGGTTGCAGGTCAAACCGCGCCATGCGCCCGACAAATTCGCTGGGCTTCACCAAGCGTTCAACCACATGGTAGTGCGGTCGATCCAGGTAATCGTCGAACAGCACGATCATCGGTTTGGTAGCCCGCAAGTACGCCGTCACAAAACAAGCAATGCGAAAGCGCCCGTCAATGAGGATCACATCCGGCTGCTCAAAGAACGGCTCATCCCAGACCTTCAACGGGTAGGTGTGGAATTTCTTCCAGTGCCGGGCGTTTTTCGGGCGTGCCCATTTGCCGGTTTCGCCCACGTTCACCGGGTAGATCAATGGTCGTGAGGGCAGCGTGGCGTTGGCGATCCAGGTTTGCATGTCTGCGGCCCAATGGGCGTCGTTCTCCACCGAGATCACGGTTTTGTCCGGCAGGTTCGCCGCCAGCAGGGTCGAGCCGCCGCTGCCGTATTCGAGGATCACCGAGGCCTGGGTGTAGAGGGTTTTGACGTACGCGGCGACGTCTGCCGGGAACGTGACCTGGGGTTCCTCCATGGGCTCGCGGGGCAATTCCGGCAGTTGCGGGTTCTGACAGTGCTTGAGGTACTGGGCGGCCAGATCAGCGTCGATGGCCTTGAGCAGTTCACCCGCCACATCGTGAGCGGCATAGACCGTGTGCAACAAAAACGCCAGTTTCAGGCGCTGATTGTCCGACAGCGCGGCCATGCGCGTCACATCCGGCAGGAACAGCGCGTCGGCGCATACCAGATGGGAGGTCTGCGGTTGATGTTGCAAGTTGTTCAAGCGGTAAAAACTGAAACCGCGCCGGGCCAGGCAGCGGCTGATCAAGCCCACATCGGCCTGCTGGTCATGGGTCGGCGCGAAGTTGACTCGGGCTTGCACCAGCAACGTATCGGCGAGGCTGCGCTGGCCGTGTTCGATCACGGCGAGGCTGTCGTTGAGGTTGTCGAGCAATAGCCAATCCACCGCGGGCAGGCCGTTGATTGCGTCGAGCTTGAGGGTCGGCAACGCCAGTTTGGCCAACACGTTTGCAGTCACCAGCGGGGCCAGCGTGGCGCTCATGCTCGGATCGAGACAGGCATACAGCGTGGCCGGATGACCACTGCCCAGCGCGGCGTGGGGGTAATAGTGCAACTCACCGAGTTGGGCCAGTTGCCGCGCATTGCTGATGCGGCTGGCGGGGTCGAAGGCGACGGTGGAAAACGCCGCCATTTTTTGCAGGGCCACGAACTGCGCCGACGCGATCAACGTACCGCCGTGGTCGAGGGTCACGACTTTGCCCTGGAATTGGAAGCGGAAACCTTCGTCCTCTGGCGGCGTGGCCGGGTGGTGCAGTTCGACGGCAGCGTCGTCGCCGTCGAAACGGGCCTGCCCTTGCGCGTCCAACGTCAACGCGGCTCGCGGTTTGCTCGCGCAATAACGCTGCCAGATGGCGCGCATGGCCGTATCGAAATGGTTGGCAAAACGCTGGCTGTCGCACACCGGCGAGCCCATCAGCACCTCGCGCAGATGGCTGCGGATACGGGTGAGGCTGCCGAGGTCGCTGGCCAGTTCGATCACGCGTTGCTGATAGTGCTCCCAACTGTGCACCACCAATTCCGGCAACCCGGCGTTGATCAGGTGCGTGGCCGAGTGGCGCCCGGCGAACGTCGGACCGGGGAACGTCACCACCGGCACGCCCATCAGCAAGGCTTCGCAGGTGGTGAGGCCGCCGGAATACGGCCAGGGGTCGAGGGCGATGTCGATGCGGTTGTAGGTGTCGAGCAGGCTTTTGTGGCCCACCGGGCCTTCGATCAACACGCGCTCTTCGGCAATGCCCTGGGCCGCCATGAAGCCGTGCACATGGCCGCGCAACTCGCGGTTGCCGAACGCGCCGCCCTTGAGCAACAGGCGTGAGCCCGGCGTGGCGCGCATCACCTCGGCCCAGCGCGCCAGCAACTGATCGTTGATCTTGGTCGGGTTGTTGAAGCAGCCGTAGGTGATGTAACCGTTGGCCAATGCGGGCAACGGCTTGATGTCCGGCGTGTAGGGCGGCGGGTCGTAGCAGATGTAGTCGTCGGGCAGGCGGATGAGTTTTTCGGTGTAGTAGGCGTCCTCGCCAACGGGGGATTCGATGCGGTCGGTGAGCAGGTAGTCGATGGCGTCCAGGCCGGTGGTGTTGATCAAGCCGCCGACCCACTTCACCAGCAACGGCGCCGGCTGCAAGGCCATGGCGCCCATGCGGTTGCCGGCGTTGTGGCCGCACAGGTCGATCAGGATATCGATACGATCCTCGCGGATACGCTGGGCCAGGGCCCCGTCGTCCATGTGCTTGATCGCCAGCCACTGCTGCACCCTGGCCTGGATGCGCCGGGTCAGGTGGTCGCAGACCTGGCTGGTGCTGTAGGCGAACAGTTCGAAGCGGTGGCGCGGCAGTTTTTCCAGCACGCCGACGATCATATTGCCCACCGGGTGCTGGCGCAGGCCATCGGACACCAGGCCAATGCGCAGGCGGCGGTTGGCGGTCTTGTCCGTCTCGGGGCGCGACGGCACGACTTTGGGGCCGAAGCGCGATTGCCACTCCTTGCACACGGCGAAGATGTAGTCGCGGCTGCGCTCGGGGTCGTAGTGCAATGACGTCAGGCGGTTGGAGTAAGGCAGCACGTCCTTGCGCTTGGCCAGCGCCACGGCCTTTTGGTAGTAGGTGTCGGCCTTGCCCAATTGGCCGAGATCCTTGTACAGGTTGGCGGCGTTGTTCCAGTGGCTGTAGTCGCCGGGCTCACGTTCGATCAGCTTTTCGAACACCGCGATAGCTTCACCGTGGCGCTCCAGGCGGTTGAGGATCAAGCCTTGGCGCGAGAGCATGCGGCAATCCTGCGGCGCCAGTTCCAGTGCCTGTTGCACATGCGCCAGCGCCAGGGCGAACTGGCCTTTCTCGAAGTACAGCGTAGCCAGCCGGTGGTGGCCGATGGCGAAATCCGGGTCTATCGCCAGCGCTTTCAGCACCAGCTCCAAGGCGCGATCGGCCTGGCCGAGCTTTTGTGCGGCCTTGGCCACCAGTTCCAGGGCCTGGGGCTCGTCTGGCAGCAAGCGCAAGGCCTGCTCGAAACTGGCCAGGGCTTGCTCGGGGGCGCTGTGCAATTGTTGGTTGCCGAGGTCTTTCCACCCTTGTGGGGTCTTGGGGCGCTGGGGTTTGGGCATGAACGGGCATTCGCCTTGTGGATAAATAGTCTGGGGCAAATGCTAGCGCGACAAGCCCGTCACCAAAGCCCGGATAAGCCTGCCCTGGCGGGGTGATTAGCGCGGATTGCGCGCATAAAAAAAGGGGCTCAGCGTGCGCTGGCCCCTTCTGTACCTGCGAGTACTTATTGCAGCAGCGACAGCATCTGTTGCGGCATCGAGTTGGCCTGGGCCAATACCGACGTACCGGCTTGTTGCAGGATCTGCGCGCTGGTCATGGCCGACACTTCGGTGGCGTAGTCCACGTCCTGGATGCCCGAACGCGCGGACGTCAGGTTGGTGGTGGTGGTGGAAATGTTGGTGATCGCCGAGTCGAAGCGGTTTTGCACCGCACCCAGGTCCGAACGCATGGAGTCCACGGTGTTCAGGGCGTTGTCGAGGGTGGTCAGGGTGTTGGTGGACTTCTTGCTCACCGCGTTGTCGGTGTCGATGCTGATGCTCGCCGAGGTGGTGGTGCCGTCGGTGGTCAGGGTCACTTCGGCCGCGTAGGTCTTGCCGCCGACGGTCAGGAAGTAGTCGCCATCGGCGTCGGTGGACAGGGTGCCGCCGGTAACAGTGGTGCCGGACTTGTCGACATAGCTGGTGTTGGTCGAAGTGATCGCGGTGCCCGACGAGTCCGACAGGGTGCTGGCGGTCAGGGTGGTGTCGTAGCCGTTCACGTTGAAGCTGCTCAGGCCGAGGGTGTCGGCGTTGATTTCGCTGAGCTTGATGTCGATGGTTTCGCCATCGTTGGCGCCGACCTGGATGGTGATGGTCTGGTCTTTGGACAGCACGTCCACGCCGTTGAATGCGGTTTGCGAGGAGATACGGTCGATCTCGTCGAGGCGCTGGGTGATCTCGTCCTGGATCGATTGCAGGTCGGACTGGGAGTTGGTGCCGTTGGCCGCTTGTACCGACAGCTCACGGATGCGCTGCAAGTTGTCGTTCACCTGGTCCAGCGCGCCTTCGGTGGTCTGCGCCAGGGAGATGCCGTCGCTGGCGTTGCTGCTGGCCTGGGATAGGCCGGTGATCTGCGAAGTCATGCGGTTGGCAATCGCCTGGCCTGCGGCGTCGTCGGAAGCGCTGTTGATTTTCAGGCCGGACGACAGGCGCTCGATCGAGGTGCTCAGGCTGCTCTCCGAGGAGTTCAGGTTTTGCTGGGCGATCATGGACGTGATGTTGGTATTGATGACTGACATGGTGCAGTTCCTTTCGTGGGTGAGCCGCTTGGGACAGAGTTCGGGCCCGGCGCCGAGGACATTCCACGCCGTTGCCGTACAGACAAAGCGAACATCGGCGAACCGATTAGCCGTCTTTAGGCAGCCGTTGAAAAAATTTGCGCAGCCCCCCGATTTCGCCAGAGAAAGTGCCTGTATTAGCCGATTTGAATCCGCACCCCGCGCGTTATAAAGCCCGCCTTGGCCCACAACTGGAGTGCTGCATGAACCCCTCAACCCTGATCGGCATGCTCGCCAGCCTGCTACTGCTGGCCGTGTTGCTGGTGTTCAGCGCGCAACAACCCGGCCTGTTCGTCGACCTGCCGGCGCTGGGCATTGTGGTGGTTGGCACCTTTGCCGCGACCTTCATCAGCTACCCGCTGCGCGAAGTGCTGCGCATCTTCAGCCTGATCAAGACCGTGGTGCGGCATGAGCGTGAGTACACCCAGGAAGACATCGACGAGTTGGTGAGCCTTTCGCGGCTGTGGATCGACGGCGACCTGCGTGCCGTGGAAGAAGTGCTCGACGGTGTGAAAAATCCCTTCCTGCGTTCCGGCGTGCAGTTGGTGATCGACAAAACCCCGCTGGACGACATCCTCGACCTGCTGCAATGGCGCATCGCCCGCCTGCGCGCCAAGGAACATGCCGAGGCGCAACTGTTTCGCGTGATGGCCAGCTACGCCCCCGCGTTCGGTATGCTCGGCACGTTGGTGGGGTTGGTGAACCTGATGTTCGTGCTCGGCGACGGCGACATGGTGACCATCGGCCGGCAAATGGCGGTGGGCCTGATGACCACGCTGTACGGCGTGCTGCTCGCCAACCTGCTGTGCAAACCGGTGGCGGTGAAGCTGGAGCGGCGCACCGAACAGCGCGTGGTGGTGATGAACATGGTGCTGCAAGGCGTGGCGATGATGGCCAACAAACGTAGCCCGGGGTTGATGCGCGAGACGCTTAAATCCTTTGTCGCGCATTACCAGAATGAGCTGCGGGATGAGCCTTTGCGGGTTCCGCTGCGGCTCAGTTGGAAACCGCGCACGTGAGGCCCGTTACGCGCATCCAGGCCGCAGCGATTGCCAGCGGCATGCCGCCGGTGGAGGACGCGGCGGGTGAGACGTGGATGATGACGTACCTGGACATGATGACGTTGCTGCTGGTGGTGACCATGGCGATGCTGGCGTTGGCGGGCAAGGGGCATGAACGTACGCGGCATGGCAGCTCGTTTAGTGGGCCGCCGGTGTTTACGATGAAGGGTTTGACGTCGGTGGAGGTTCCGGGGGCGTTGCTGTTGGTACCGGCTGTAGAGCCAGAGCCGGTTGCCGCTCCCGAGCCAGTTGCGATCGTTGAACCTGAACCCGCGAAGCCGACGACACAAGACCTGCTCAACGAACTGCCGCTGGATCAATTGGGCAACGACATCGAAGTGGTCACCAATGAAAGCAGCGTGAGCTTTCGCATCAGCAGCGAAATCCTGTTCCCCTCGGGCCAATCCGACCTCAACCTCGGCGGCCTCGCTGTGCTGCACAAGCTCATCGCGGTGCTCGACAGCGTCCCGCATAAACTCATCGTCGCCGGCCACACCGACACCCAAGACATCCGCAGCGCCCGTTTCCCCTCCAACTGGGAACTCTCCAGCGCCCGCGCCGGCAGCGTGGTGCGCTACCTGCAAGCCAACGGCATCCAGCCCGGACGCCTCGCCGCCATCGGCTATGCCGACACACGGCCGCTGGCGGATAACGCTACGCCTGAAGGCCGCGCGCGTAACCGTCGGGTGGAATTGATCCTGGAGCGGTGACGGCCGGGGTTGTTTTTTGCGCTGAAGAACAGTGATCATCGCCCTCCCCCCGACTGTTGAGGAACCGAGACCATGGAATTGACGCTGGAAGCTGTGGCGCTTTTTGCACTTAAGCTGGTGCATGAGGTGGACGGTGGCAGCCCGGTTTTGCGTGATGATCCGGTGATGGACGGGTATGACCGGGAGGTGTTTGGGTTGTTGGTGCGGCAGGGGGATTTGGTTGGGGTGTTGGGGAAGGTGGAGGAGTGTGTGGGGCAGGCGTTGAATGCCCTGGGTGGGGCTGATACGGTGTTGGGGCGTGAGCTGCAAAGGTTGGCGACTGACGTGCAAAACGCTCGTCAATTCGATGAGTTGCCCGCGCCACTAACTACCCTCAAGGACTACCTTAAAGACATCCAGTGAATCGCTGATCAATATACTGGCCAGATACACCATCAACACCGCCACGCCTGCGTCCAGCCAGCGCCACACAGCAGGTGTGTGAAACAGTCGGGTTAACCGCTGACACCCCAACGCCAAGAACACAAACCACAGCAGCGACGCGGTCATGGCTCCGGTCGCGAAGAGTGCTTGCTGGTTCAAGGGCTTCGCTGCGCCGATGGAGCCGATCAGCACGACGGTATCGAGCCAAGCGTAAGGATTGGCGAAACCCAACACAACCGCCGTCCGCAACAGTCCTCGTTGCGATTGACCGCGTTGGGTGTCCGGCATGGACTGATCACGCAGGCAGGCCAACAGACGCTGGGCGCCGAACCACAACAGGTAGGCCGCGCCGGAGATTAGCAAGAGTGCGACCAGCGTTGGCTTGCTTTCCAATAGCGAACCTAGACCTGTGATGCCCAGCGCGATCAACAGGATATCGGCGAGTACGCAGATAGCGACCACACCCCAGATTGGCCCACGGCTGACACCTTGGCGGATGACCAAGGTGTCTTTGGGGCCAGGGGCAGCGAACAGGCCTAGGCCCAGCACCAGGCCTTCGGTGAAGTAAGGTGTCATGGTGACTCTTCAAGGCAGATGTAAAGGAATGCAACACACGCCGTATTCGCAACGCTGTGGGAAACAACGAAACTAGCAGCGGTTTGCAGTCTGCATGGCCGACTAACCGTGGCGGCATGCACGCTGTCCTTTTTGACGAACAAAGGTGGTCCATGAACATCACCCTCAGGGCGCTGATTGCCCGACGCAGCCGAGAGCTGGGCAAATCCATGACCACGTTAGCCAAAGAATCAGGTATCTCCCGAACCTACCTCTACGGCCTGGCCGGCGGCGCCTCCCAAGATCCGTCAGTACGCACCCTGATCAAACTCGCCAAGGCACTCCAGGTTTCGCCACTGCTGCTGTTCCGCTACTTCGCCGACCTGGCAGGCGCACCGGTTGATATCCATTCAATGGCAACCACCAACCGTGCCATCGGCCTGCACGACCCCAGCGATATCGTTGTCTTCAACGCCGACGTCACCACCCCCGACCAAACCGTGGTGCTACCCGGCGAGACCTTCCAAAAAACCTGGGAAATTCACAACCTCGGCAGCCGCCCCTGGCGCGGCCGCCGGTTGGTGCGGGTAGACAGCGAGTACGTCATAGCGCGCCGCACCGACACTGGTGCCCCACTGGAAGTGGTGATGGACAGCCACCTACGCAGCCTCACCCACGAAATCCCCGTTGCCGACACCCTGCCCGGCCAGCCGGTGCACCTCTCGGTGACCTTCGCCGCGCCCAAGGAAACCTGCACCGTCACGTCCATCTGGCGCATAGAAGATGAAAACGGCCAGCCCTGTTATGGGCCCGCGTTTATCCTGCATGTCATCGTCAACGTCATGGCGCGCTGAGCGCTGCCCCACTAAAAGGATTGCCCTGTGATCGACTTCAACAACAAAGGCTTCTTCAAACTCAAACAAAACAACGAATACGCCGAACGCGTATCGGCCTTGCTGCTGGACGGCGAAACAGTGATCGACGCGTACAAGTCCATGCGCGACGGCGTGGTCTTCACCAACAAACGCATCATCGCCGTGAACGTGCAGGGGATTACCGGCAGCAAGAAAGACTTCACGTCGCTGCCGTACAAAAATATCGTCGCCTACTCGGTGGAAACGTCCGGGACGTTTGACCTGGATTCGGAGTTGGAGATTTACTTTTCGTCGTTGGGGAAAGTGAAGTTTGAATTCACCGGCAAGACGTCGATTGTGGAAATCTCCCGGTTGATTTCCAAACACCTGCTGGCCTGATCAGCGGGCAAAAAAAAGACCTCGGCGCCCCAAGGTCTTTTTTACTGCCTACACAGTTAAACGGCCGTACCGCATCAAAATGTGGGAGCGGGCTTGCCCGCGAAGGCGCCCGCCCTCACACCCTCAGTCTCCAGCCTTACACAACAACCCCATCCTCCTCAGCAACCCCATTCGGCAACATCCCATTCGCCAAATCATCCACCACTGCCTTCGCCATCTCCCCCAAATAATGCGCAGCCCAAGCATAGCGGTCGGCGCTCTTGTCCATCGCTGCGTCCAGCGCCAGCAGTTTGGAACAGTGCAACAGCTCGGAGGCATGCTCCAGGGCTTCGCGGATGGGGACGCCGGAGTTGATGCGGAATAGGTGGCGATGGTTGGGCGGTGTGCCGCAGGTGGAGAAGGTGATGATGCCGAGGGTTTTGTTGAGCGGTGGGTTGATCATTGGGCACCTCCGCACGGGACGGGGGTGTGGATTGCAGTGATGTGTGGGTGAGGCCTATCAGAAACGGTCATTGCCTTAGCTCCTAATGTAGAGCTGCCACGTTCGTTTCTCATGCGAATGGGTGGCAGCTATGCGCGGGCTGAGAAACCGGGACAATAGGAACCCGGCAGACCCGAAGGTCTCCCACGCATAGCCGCCATGACACAGACAATGCGGGCACAAAAAAGCACCAACAGTCTAATGGATGGTGGCGCCTATGCGCCTATTGTTTCTCGGATTCTCAAGTCCGGTCGCTGGGGTGGAAGCGACGAGAAAAGATAGCTCGAACGAGCAACAGTCAGAAAGCGGGAGGTTATGGCTAAAAATTTCAGCCATGCACACGAAACAGGGTCAGCGTCTGTATTCCTTCAAGTCATACCCCATCCCCAACTCCTGAGCCTGACGCACTAGTGCTTCCATCGCTTCTTGGCTCTGAATCTCCCGCCGCTTTTTCAGCAAGATCCTAAACATGAACCGAACCCGTCTCCGTCGCCCAATTTTGCAAAGCTGAATCCCAACACCACTAAACGGCCCCATCATCCTCTCCCATCCATCAGCAATACGCGCCCTACCAACGCGCCCACAACCACCACACCATTTCCCACCCACCAAAGCCCAAAATTCCGACTCTGCTCCGCATCACTTTCATAAAACGGCCCAAAGTACGCAGATATTGCAACCACCACACCGTTAAACAATCCAGCCGCTACAGCTACCACCAGGACAGCAAATCCAACCTCTTTGATCACCATATGAAGAACTCCAAAACCAGATTTATCCGGACTCGTGATAATCCGAGAACATGCCCTAGAATCGAAAAAACCAACCACGCGACCGTAGCAAACGCCTCGTCGGCAAAGATGAGGCCAGACGAAAATCAGAGTGGTCCTACTTGCATACACGTTTTGCCTGAAGCCCAAAGCGCACACGCCTCCCGCATGCAGATGAAAGCGCTCAAATAAGCACTTTCAATGTCGCAACAAGCCAGCTGACCTTTCCCACAAAAACCATCGAACAACACTGATTCCAGTCGCTTACTCACCCCTCGTAGGCTCACTCCCCCCTACACAAGGAAGTGAGCCGGCCATGTCAGAACGCGCGTATCCCATCACCGAAGAACAACAACTCAAACGCCGCATCCTGACCCCGCAACCAAAACGGATGCCCTATTCGCCGCCCATCGAATTGCTCGTCCCTCCCCCACCCGCAAAACCTGCGCCCACCAAACCTCCCGGTTGCACATTCCTCAAACCCTGCCAACTGCCCGACGGGCTTATTCTCTACAACGATCCAACCGGTTACGTGCCACTTGAGCTGATCGAGGAGTACGGCCATTTCAGCCTTTTGGGCGGTCGTGAGATGGATGACCGGGGCGCGGTTGCCTTGAGCAAGATCAGTGGCAGTGCACTGCCAGTTGGCTTGGGATCGTTGGCGTTACGTACGGCGGTTGTGGAGTCGGCGGCTGTTGCAACAGGCACGGTAGCGAGTGGTTTGCTAGCAGGATTGGTCGGGCTGGCGTGGCCAGCAGCGTTGGGCGATAGCGCTCTCTACACCGATGAGCAATTGCGCTCGATGCAACGGGCGCGCTCGCAGATGCGTTTGCATATCGAGCAGTTGGAGGACGGTACGCTCAAGGGCTATGGGTTTTACACCGGCCGCAACGCCGACTGGCAGATGATCGAGGTGGTGCAGTTCCAAAGCCGTGGTGATCGGTTTGTGGCGGATTTGGGCGAGGGAGTGGAGCTGATCTGGACGCCTGCGGTTGATCCGGGGGACACCCTGGGAATCCCAGCGTTGGAAGCGGCGCCGCAAGCACCGGTGATCTGGATTTATCCGCCGACGCAGAAGGCTGCGCAGATTTTGGTGAACCCGGTTTATCCGCCGCAGTATCGGGATTTTATTCTGGTGTTCCCGGTGGAGTCGGGGGTTGGGCCGTTGTATGTGGTTGTTAACACACCTCGCAAAGGGCTCAGAAACCCAGACCACGATTACTTCCCGGCCCCCCAAATCGACGACATGACGGGCTTTCCCGGACTGATTCCCCAAAGACCCGTGACACCAAGAAAAGGTGGGGGCGGTTTACGTGAACGCTGGATAGACGCAAAGGGAAGGAAAATATTTGAGTGGGATGCCAAGAAAGGAGAGTTGGAAGTCTATCGAAACAGTGATTTGGAACACCTCGGCGCATTTGATCCATACACCGCAGAGCGTCGAGGTCCTGCAAAACCGGAACGCCGAATTTACAGATAAAGAGGAAGCAGAAGAATGGTTATGAAAATCAGATTGCGATGGTACGAAAAGCACAGCAATGACTTGAAGGCGGATGAGTATTCAGCAGACATCGACGATGGCGATAGTTTTTTTGAGGCGCTGGATTTGAGCGAGGAAACCGCGATCTATGCCGATGTGTTTAACGTTATTCCAAACTGGATAACAACGCTCCAACCACACTTCAAACACATGATCGACCCAACCCGCTTCGACTACCAAATCTCCTTCCGCTATCAAGGCGCCTGGCCACCACCACCCAAGCAACCCAAGAACCCATGAGGCCAACCATGAAAAAGCCCCTCCTCTACCGCTCCGTCAACACCCGCACCCACGGCGTACACCACGGCAGCTACCGCGCTTATCGTTACGAACGAAACACCAAAAGCGAAAAGGCCGCACAGTCCCACCGCAGCTCAATGCACAGCCACCATCGACACGGTTTTGATTACACGCCGCTGTATCGCTTTCTTCTGTCCAAAGTCGGCCAACCATGGGGCGCAGTGTTCAGCGAAGCCAACGCCCGCCTGGATCGCCCCGATCCCATCTTCTGGATGGTCGCGCTCCATGAAAGCGACAAGCAGGACTACGTGAGAACGGATGAAAACAGTTACTACAGCGGCTTGTGGGTCGACGCCGCCGGCCTGCTGCAAAAAGTTAACCCTCAACTGACACCTGAGCGCATGCAAACCTTTTACGACAACAGCACCCACACCTTCAACGGTGTGGTCTATGCGCACGCTCTTGCGACGAAGACACAAAGCCAAACGCCAAAGTCGATCAACCCGCTAGCCCCCGCTTCGCCGGGCCTCGACATCTCCCACAGTTGATTGACGGTGCAGTCATTTCCCGAGCCCGGCGCAGATCAAAGTGTGGGAGCTGGCTTGCCTGCGAAAGCGGCGGATCAGCCAGCACTTGTATCAACTGACACGCCGCCTTCGCGGGCAAGCCCGCTCCCACAGGAGATTAGGCCCGAGTCAGAACTCCAGACGGGCGAGTTGGGCGTCGTAGACTTCTTCGATTTCGGGGTGGC
The DNA here is from genome assembly GCF_017316265.1 of Pseudomonas sp. Marseille-Q1929. Taxonomy (NCBI): domain Bacteria; kingdom Pseudomonadati; phylum Pseudomonadota; class Gammaproteobacteria; order Pseudomonadales; family Pseudomonadaceae; genus Pseudomonas; species Pseudomonas sp. Marseille-Q1929. Next base: position 56,118 of record NZ_JAFLWU010000007.1, on the reverse strand, counting down.
TGTCGCGCAGCACGACGCGCGGTTGATGTTGTTCAGGAATGTGCGCGAGTGATTACTTGGGCTGGAAGGTTTCGAGGTAGGCCAGGATGTTGTCGATCTTTTCCTGGTCACTGATGCCCCAGAAGATCATCCGCGTGCCGCTCACCACCTTCTTCGGTGCTTCTATATAGGCAGCGAGTTTGTCACGGGTCCAGACCACGCCGGAATTTTTCATCGCGTCGGAGTATTGATAGTCGGTGGTGGTGCCAGCGGGTCGGCCGATGATGCCGTTCAGTTCCGGGCCAAACCCGCCCCGCGCGCCTTCGCCGACGCTGTGGCAGCCGCCGCAGGTCTTGGTGAAGAGTTTGCCGCCCGCCTCGGCATCGCCGGCCGCAAAGGCGGGGCTGGCGCCGAGGATCAGGGCGAGGGTGATCAAGGTGTACTTCATGCAGGGCTCCCCATCAGGTGTCGCGGGCGATTATGCCTGTTTGTCAGGAACGCATGCCCATCCAGATCACTTGCACGGGGGCCGTGAAGCGGGCGGAGTCTTCAGAAAACATATTCTTATGACCACCCATCGCCTCAAACACATCCAATCGAACCTATGCAGGCGTGTTCTACTCCACCCCTATGAACCCTGATGGTGGAGTAAGGATCATGGCTCAGCCATCGATTTTAGTGCTGGAAGACGACGAGATCATTCGTTCGTTAATGGTGGATGTGCTGGAGGAATTCGGGGCGCTTGTGACGTCGTTTCCTTCGGCGGATGAAGGGATGATTTACCTGGAACGCGGCGATGAGCCGGTGGACCTGATTGTCAGTGATATTCAGATGCCGGGGTTGCTCAACGGCTATGACCTGAGCCGGGTGGTGGCGCATCGCTGGCCGGGGGTGCCGGTGTTGCTGACGTCCGGCAACACCAAGTTGGCGGCGCAACTGGGCGGTTCAGTGCGGTTTTTGCCGAAGCCGTGGAGCGCCGAGCATTTGCTTGAACAGGTACAAACGGCGCTGACTCCGCAGGGGCCATCCATGCATTGATAGCTTCACGACATCACTGAAACCGAACTTCGCGACACGCTCTACGGTCATTAATGAGGCATGGAGCGACTTTTCTGATCCGCTGGTCAGCCTTTTCGCCTTGTGCGCACAGCTGACGGCTTTGAGGTGTGTAGAATCGTCGCCCATTTCCACGCGTCATTCATGGCCGCAAGGCCCACAGTTCGAGCTTACTGAATGCATTCACAGGCCCATGACGTTGGTGCGCCCACCTTGCTGGAAGCGTTGCGCACAGGCACTGCCTTGCTGCACGTCGCGCTGGAGAAACGCCTGCCGTTTTTCTGCGAACGCCTGGATGCCGACTGGTACGGGCGCTTGCTTCAGGCGTATTACGGCTTTTATCAGCCAATGGAAGCGGCACTGTATGAAGGTGCCCTGATCCCTGACGGTTTCGACCAGGTACTGCGTGTGAAGACACCGACCCTTGTGAGCGATCTTCACGCCCTGGGCCTGGATAACCCGGCCATCAATGCCCTGCCCCGCTGCTGCGCACTCCCGTCTCTCGACACCCCTGCTGCGTGCCTCGGCGCCCTGTATGTACTGGAAGGCGCGACCCTCGGCGGCCAGGTATTGCGCTGGGAAATGGCCCAGCGCCTGGACCTGGACGCCAGCAACGGCGGCGCGTTTCTCAATGTATACGGCGCCGAGACCGGTCGGCGCTGGAAGGATTTTCTCGATTACCTGGGCCGCCAGCCGCTGGATGCGTGTGCCAAACAGCGCGCGGTAGAAGCAGCCCGTTCAACATTCAGCTGTTTTGAGCAATGGCTCGACAGCCAGGAGGTACTGCTATGAAACCCGAAGATTTTGAAGAGCTGCTTGCCAACTGTGCCGACGAGCCCATTCGCTTTCCGGGGGCGATCCAGCCCCATGGCGTGTTGCTGACCTTATCGGAGCCTGACCTTACGATCATCCAGGTCAGCGCCAACGTCGCCACCCTGTTCGGCCACGCGCCCGAAACGCTGCTGGGCCAACCGCTGCATGCGCTGCTGGGCTCGGAGCCCGCCAACGCCGTCGCGACCATGGCCGAAAACAATACGTTTTTCGACGCGCCGCCACTGCATGTCAGCTTCAACGAGGCGCCATTCGAAGGCTTGCTGCACCGCCATCAAAACGTGCTGGTGCTGGAGTTCGAACCGCTGCTCAAGGATTTCCGCCCACGGGCGTTGAACGGTCGCACCAGTGACCTGGGCAAGATGCTGCAACGTTTGCAGGCGGCGAAAACCCTGCAAGCGCTGTACGAAATCAGCGTGAATGAAATCCAGGCCATGACCGGTTACGACCGCGTGCTGATCTATCGCTTCGAAGACGAAGGCCATGGCCAGGTGATCGCCGAAGCGTCGGCACCAAGCATGGAGCTTTTCAACGGGCTGTTCTTCCCGGCATCCGACATCCCCGAGCAAGCCCGCGAGCTGTATCGCACCAACTGGCTGCGCATCATCCCCAACGCGGCGTATGAGCCGGTGCCGCTGCTGCCCAAGCTGCGCCCGGACACCGGCCAGCCACTGGATTTGAGCTTCGCTACCCTGCGCAGCGTGTCGCCGATTCACTGCCAGTACATGCAGAACATGGGCGTGCTGTCGTCCATGAGCATCTCGCTGATGAAGGGCGACAAGCTCTGGGGCTTGATCAGTTGCGGCAACCGCGAGCCACTGTTGGTGCCCAACGACCTGCGGACCGCCTGCCAGACCATTGGCCAGGTGCTGTCGTTGCAGATCAGTGCCATGGAAGCCCTGGACCTGAGCCGCCAGCGCGAGGAGAAAGTCGAGGCCCTGGCCCTGCTGGATCAAGCGATGAAAGCGTCGCAGGAAAACGTGTTCGACGGCCTGGCCCAGCAAGGCCAGTTGCTGATGGACCTGACCCTGTCCGGCGGCGTGGCGATCATCGAAGACAAGCAACTGCACCGCTACGGCAACTGCCCGGAGCCGGCGCAGATCCGCGCCTTGCACAAGTGGTTGCAAGAAGGCGGCGAGCCGGTGTTTTCCAGCCATAACCTGGCGTCGGTTTACCCGCCGGCGGCCGAGTTCCAGCAGGTGGCCAGTGGGGTATTGGCCATGAGCCTGCCCAAGCCTGTGGATAACGGCGTGCTGTGGTTCCGCCCGGAAGTGAAAGAGAACATCAACTGGAGCGGTGACCCGAAAAAACCACTGGACCTGGAAAACTCCGACGCCGGCCTGCGCCTTCGCCCACGCACCTCGTTTGAGATCTGGAAGGTGGAAATGGCCGGCATCTCCACCAAGTGGAGCCATGGCGACCGCTTCGCCGCCAACGACCTGCGCCGTTCCGCCATGGAAAACGACCTGGCACGCCAGGTGCTGCGCGAACAACAGGCCGTGCGTGCGCGGGATGAGCTGGTCGCGGTGGTTTCCCACGACCTGCGCAACCCGATGACCGTCATCTCCATGCTCTGCGGCATGATGCAAAAGGCGTTCAGCTCCGATGGCCCACATACCTCGCGGCGGATTTCCTCAGCCATCGACACCATGCAACAGGCCGCCGGGCGGATGAATGTGTTGCTGGAAGATTTGCTCGACACCTCGAAGATCGAGGCCGGCCGCTACGTGGTCAAGCCGGTGGCATTGGATGTCAGCCAGATTTTTGAAGAGGCCTATTCCCTGCTAGCGCCCTTGGCAATGGAGAAAGGCATCGACCTGTCGTTCAACACCGAGCCTGGCCTGCAGATCAATGCCGACCCGGAGCGCCTGTTCCAGGTGCTGTCCAACCTGATCGGCAATGCCATCAAGTTCACCCCACGCCAGGGCAATATCGGCATCAGCGCCATGAGCAACGGCGAAGAGATCGTGTTTTCGGTGCGCGACTCGGGTGAAGGCATCGCGCCGGAACAACTGCCACACGTGTTTGACCGCTATTGGACGCAGACCGAAAACAACCCCACCGGCAGTGGCTTGGGGCTGTATATCACCCAAGGGATCATCCAGGCCCATGGCGGCAAGATTGTTGCTGAAAGTGAGGTTGGGCGTGGCAGTGAGTTCCGCTTTACGGTGCCCAAGGTGAGTGGGGACTCCCATACCTGATGGCGTAACGTTTTGAGATGAGGCGTTTATAGGCTAGCCGGCTCAGGCTCTGTAGGTTCCGCTGACGTCGTGGTGGATGCAAACCCATCACGACGCGTCCTTGCCTTAAGAGGAATACGTCATGGATATTTTTTTGAGCTCTACCGCAAACTTCGTGAACAACATCCAGCAAGCCAACCACACACCTGCGCCAAACACACCTAGCCAACCGCCGCAGCCCGCTCAGAACGCTAGCATCGGTTTCAGCGGCGCAAACACCCAAAAAAAGCGTTCCATAGACAGCTTGGGCGGTGGAAGGGTCATCTGACGACGGCCTGAAGAGGGGCGCCGCCGCAAGCGCCCCCCTGCCCATCGCCTCGACAAATTACTGACATCTGCTGGGTTAACCTGCGTGTTTACCTTGCACAGGGCCTTCATCCTTATGTTTCAACCGGCCGTCCTCGCGGGCCCGCTCCTGCGCCGACTCGACCCCCAACGCCTGGTGTTTTGGCTGGTAGGCAGTCGCCAACTGTCGCTGACCCTCAGGCTGCACGTCACCGGGCAACTCCTGGAAATCGCGCTGGGCCAGGACCAATGCCAAGTCGTAGCCGTCGGGCGCCATGCCTTTATCCACCTGATCGACGTACGCCTGGACGAAGCGCTGCCCCAGGATGAGGTCATCGGCTACGACCTGCTGATCGATGGCTGCGGCATTGCCGAGTGGGCACCGCACTTGCTGTATGGCGCGACCCCGAACTTCATTCTCCACAGCCGTATCCACCAATTGGTGCATGGCTCTTGCCGTAAACCGCACCACCGCGCCGGCGAAGGCCTGCTGTGCGTAGACCGCCTGCTGGCCAGCGCCCACTCCCCGGCCGAGCGCCCTGCCCTGTTGATGATGAGCGGCGACCAGATCTACGCCGACGATGTCGCAGGGCCAATGCTGCGGGCGATTCATGCGCTGATCGAGCGGCTGGGCCTGTTCGACGAATACCTTGACGGTGCCGTGGTAGAGGACAGCGCCCGCCTCTACGGGCATCGCGCCAGCTACTACCATCGCGCCGACCTGCTGCCGGCGCTGGACAGCAACGAGACCCTGCGCGAGCGTTTTTTTGGCGGCGTAAAGAAGCCGATCTTCACCAGTAGCACCGCCGACAACCACTTGGTGACCTTCGCCGAGGTCATCGCCATGTACTTGCTGGCGTGGTCGCCCACGCCCTGGACGCTGATCAGCCCAGAACCGCCGCAACTGAACGCTGAAGAACAACAGCGTTATACCCGCGAACTGGTGCAGATTGAGCGCTTCCGCGATGGCCTGCCAGGCGTTGCACGGGTATTCGCCCACCTGTCCACCCTGATGATCTTCGACGACCACGACATCACCGACGACTGGAACCTCAGCGCCCAGTGGGAAGAAACCGCCTACGGCCACCCGTTCTCCAAGCGCATCATTGGTAACGCGCTGCTGGCCTATCTGCTGTGCCAGGGCTGGGGCAACCAGCCGGATGCCTTCGGCGAGTTGCTGGGCCAGGTCCAGACACTCACCGCCGACGCCCAGGGCAATCATCTCGACGCGAACAAACAGGATGCGCTGCTCGAAGCCCTGCTGAAATTCCAGCACTGGCACTACGTACTGCCGACCACGCCCGCCCTGGTGGTGCTCGATACCCGCACCCGCCGCTGGCGCAGCGAGTTCAACCTCACCCAACCTTCCGGCCTGCTGGACTGGGAAGCCTTGAGCGAGCTGCAACAGGAACTGCTGGATCATCCGAGCGCCATCATCGTCTCGCCCGCGCCGATCTTTGGCGTGAAGCTGATCGAGACCGTGCAGAAAGTGTTCAGCTGGTGCGGCTACCCGCTGCTGGTAGACGCCGAAAACTGGATGGCCCATCGCGGCGCGGCCCAGGTGATCCTCAATATTTTCCGCCACTCCCGCACGCCGGGTAACTACGTGATCCTCTCGGGGGACGTGCACTACTCGTTTGTCTACGAAGTGCTGATCCGCCACCGCAACGCCGGCCCGAAGATCTGGCAAATCACCAGCAGCGGCATCAAGAACGAATTCCCGCCACGTTTGCTGGAATGGTTCGACCGCCTCAACCGCTGGCTCTACTCACCGCGCTCGCCGCTGAACTGGTTCACACGGCGGCGCACCATGCAGGTGGTACCGCATATTCCGGAACACGCCGAAGCGGGTGAACGGTTGTGGAACTCGGCGGGGATTGGCCAGGTGTTCTTCAACGAACAAGGCCAGCCTGAGGCGATCTACCAGCACAACGCGGATGGGAAGCCACGGACGAGGATGGTGGCGCCGCAGTAAGCTTTCCTACGCATGCAAAGCTACCCTCTTACCTTCTTTTCAGAACAATCATAAATACTTGTTTTTTATGAAAACTCTTTAAAAACCCCAACCCCCGCCGTTCACAAAAAAAGTGCCAGGCTCTTACCGCTCTTTGCGAAAAGCTCCATCAATCGCCGATTGCCATATGAACCTATTTTGGTGCACCCTCTGTGAACGACATACATCTCGTGTTGAGCGTCGCTTTTTTCCGAACGGAGGCTGGCAACGAGCCCGTGCGTGAATGGCTGATGGAACTGCCCAGAGAATCAAGAAAACGCATCGGTACGGACATCAAGTCGGTCCAGTTTGCATGGCCGCTGGGGATGCCGCTGGTTCGAAAGCTGGAGCATCGGCTCTGGGAAATCCGAACCGACCTCGGTGAAAACATTGCGCGGGTCATTTTCACGTTGGTTGATAGCGAAATCGTGTTACTGCACGGCTTCATCAAAAAGACTCAGAAAACACCGCTGGTCGAATTAGCTACCGCCAGACAGCGCAAAAGCAAGCTATGAGGAACACTCCATGAACAAACACATTGGCTCCAACTTCGATGATTTCCTCAACGAGGATGGCCTGATCGAAGAAGTCTCTGCTGGCGCATTGAAGCGCGTTATCGCCTGGCAGTTGGCAGAGGTCATGAAGTCGCAAAAGGTCAGCAAAAAAGCCCTGGCGGAACGCATGCATACCAGCCGCACGGCCGTAGACCGCGCACTGGACCAAAATGATGCAGGCATGACACTGGCCACTCTGGCGAGTGCGGCACGAGCATTGGGCCAACGTGTGGAAGTACGCCTGGTGCCCGACTCCGACACAGACACGATGATAGCCCATCGCCACCCCCACTAAAGCACCTCCCCCACCCTATTCAAACCCCGCAAGCCGCGATGTACAGTAGCGCCCAGCCACGGAGTATCGGCGTCAACCATGACTGGCCTTGGTAGCCAGCCCACGCAGGAAGCGCAAATGGACGATACATCCAGCAGCAAGCCGATGAAGAATGACTTTTCCGACCTGAACGCCGACATGCTGCACGCCGTCATGGAGCTGGTCAGCGACGGGATCTGGGACTGGAATGCCGACACCGGTTTTGTGTACCGCAGCCCCGGCTGGTACGAAATGCTCGGCTACCCCCGCCACTCCCTGGAAAACAGCGTATTCACCTGGGAAAACGTGATCCATCCAGAGGATTACCCCCGGGTGATGACGGTGTTTGATAGCTACATCCACCAACACGCCCCTTACTACCAAGCCGAGTACCGCTGCCGAAAAGCAGACGGCAACTACCTGTGGATCGAAGACCGTGGCTACATCGTTGCGCGCAACCCCGACGGTTCGGTCGCGCGTATGGTTGGCGCCCATCGCGATATTCATACGCGCAAATGCTCCCTCGAGCAGTTGGAACGGCGCAATCAATCCCTTGAAGCCCTGGTGGCCGAGCGCACCCGTGAACTGTCACGGGTCAACCAACAGCTGCAACTGCAACTGGACGAAAACCGCTCCCTGGCCGAGCGCGACACACTCACCCGCGTGGCCAACCGCTACCGCCTGGAAAAAGTGTTGCTGGAGGAGTGCGACCGCGCCGAGCGTTTCCGCTTGCCGCTGGCACTGGTGGCCATGGATATCGATGATTTCAAGCCGATCAACGACCGGCACGGCCACGCCGTGGGCGATCAGACGCTGGTGCAGGTGGTCGAAACCCTGGAGGCCTGCCTACGCCCTGCAGACTTGCTGGCGCGCTGGGGCGGCGATGAGTTCATGGTGGTGCTGCCACAAGGCGACCTGGAAACGGCAAGGGCATTGGCCGAGCGCATTCGCGAAAAAATCGCGCAAATGCCCACCCTGGGCAGCTTCAAAGTGAGCCTGAGCCTGGGGGTGGTGCAACGTCAACCCGGCGAGTCCCCTGCGGCCCTGATGGCACGGGCCGATCAGGCTTTGTACCGGTCCAAGGCGGCGGGCAAGGATGTGGTTTCGGAGTAGATGACAACGATCAAATGTGGGTGAGGCTTATGTGGGAGCGGGCTCCCACACTGGATCTGCGTACTTACCTGACCGGCGGCGCGTACTGGATACCGCCGTTATTCCACAGCGCATTGAGCCCGCGCTTGATCTTCAGCACGCTGCCCTGGCCGATGTTGCGCTCGAACACTTCGCCGTAGTTGCCCACCTGCTTGACGATCTGCACCACCCAATCCTTGCGCAGCTTGAGGTCCTTGCCGTACTCGCCGTCGGCGCCAAGCAAGCGCGCAACGTCCGGGTTCTTGGTGGTCTTCGCCTGTTCTTCGACGTTCTGCGAGGTGATGCCCATTTCCTCGGCATTGAGCATGGCAAACAGGGTCCACTTGACGATGCTGAACCACTCGTCATCGCCCTTGCGCACCAGCGGGCCAAGGGGCTCCTTGGAGATAATCTCCGGCAACACCACAAACTCATCCGGGTGAGCCATCTTGATGCGCTGGGCGTACAGCCCCGACTGGTCGGTGGTCAGCACGTCGCAGCGCCCGGCTTCGAGGCCCTTGGCGCTTTCGTCGGCGGTGTCGAAGGTGATCGGCGTGAACTTCATGCCATGGGTGCGGAAGTAGTCGGCGACGTTAAGCTCGGTGGTGGTGCCCGCCTGGATGCACACGGTGGCGCCATCCAACTGTTTGGCCCCGGTCACTCCCAGTTTGTTGTTCACCAGAAAGCCGATGCCGTCGTAGTAGGTCACACCGGTGAACACCAGGCCCATGCCCGCGTCGCGGGAGCTGGTCCAGGTGGTGTTGCGCGAGATCAGGTCGATTTCGCCGGACTGCAACGCCGTGAAACGCTCCTTGGCGGTCAACTGGCTGAACTTCACCTTTGACGCATCGCCGAACACGGCCGCAGCGACCGCATGGCACACGTCCACATCGATGCCGGTCATCTTGCCCGTGCTGTCCGGCACGCCAAAGCCCGGCAGGCCATCGCTGACACCGCACTGGATAAAGCCTTTTTTCTGGATCGCATCCAGGGTCACGCCCGCCTGGGCGCTCGCCGCCCAAGCGCAGGTGATGGCGACCAAGGTGTTCTTGAGGTATTTCATGCGCTGCTCTCCCTGTCGGTTCTTATTGGTCAGGCAGTATCAAGCCCTTGAGCGCATTGCCACAAACGACCTTTCGGCAACAACTCGTTCCGATTTGGAATGACCCGGCGACTTTATTTCGTTTGTGCCAAGGCCCGGCGCGCAGCTTAGATAAAAAGACGCCCGCCACCGCCGAGTCGAGGATTCATGAGCCGCCCAACCATCAGCCAGTCGATTTCCATCGTCCACCCCATCACCCTCAGCCACGGCAAGAACGCCGAGGTCTGGGACAGCACGGGCAAGCGCTATATCGATTTTGTCGGCGGCATTGGCGTGCTCAACCTCGGCCATTGCCACCCCGGTGTGGTGGACGCGATTCGTGAGCAAGCGACGAAGTTGACCCACTACGCCTTCAACGCCGCGCCCCACGCGCCTTACATCGAACTGATGGAACGCCTCACCGCGTTTATCCCGGTGGACTACCCGGTCAGCGGCATGCTCACCAACAGCGGCGCGGAAGCGGCGGAAAACGCCTTGAAGATCGTGCGCGGCGCCACCGGCCGCACGGCAGTGGTCGCGTTTGACGGCGCCTTTCATGGGCGTACCCTGGCCACCCTGAACCTCAACGGCAAGGTGGCGCCCTACAAGCAAAAGGTCGGCGTGTTACCCGGCCCGGTGTATCACCTGCCCTATCCCAGTGCCGATAACGACGTGACCTGCGCCGAAGCCCTGAAGGCCATGGACCGTCTGTTCAGTGTGGAAATCGACGTCAACGACGTGGCCTGTTTCATCATCGAGCCGGTGCAGGGTGAAGGCGGTTTCCTCGCCCTGGACAGGGAGTTCGCCCAAGCCCTGCGGCGCTTCTGCGATGAGAAAAACATCCTGCTGATTGCCGATGAAATCCAATCGGGCTTCGGCCGTACCGGCCAGCGCTTTGCCTTTTCGCGCCTGGGTATCGAGCCGGACCTGATCCTGCTCGGCAAAAGCATCGCCGGTGGCGTGCCGCTGGGTGCGGTGGTCGGGCGCCAGGCGTTGCTCGACAACCTGCCCAAGGGCGGGCTGGGTGGCACCTACTCCGGCAACCCCATCGCCTGCGCGGCGGCCTTGGCCACCCTGGACGCGATGAGCGATGCCCACCTGAAAACCTGGGGTGCACAGCAGGAAGAAGCCATCGTCAGTCGCTATGCACGCTGGCGGGCGCAAGGCCTGTCGCCCTACCTGGGCCGCCTGACCGGTGTCGGCGCCATGCGCGGCATCGAATTGGCCCACGCCGACGGCACACCCGCCCCACAGCAACTGGCCCAATTGCTGGGCCTGGCGCGGGATGCCGGCTTGCTGCTGATGCCCAGCGGCAAGTCGCGGCATATCATCCGGTTGCTCGCACCGCTGACCATTGAGCCCGCGGTGCTGGAGGAAGGCCTGGATATCCTTGAGGCGTGCCTGCGGCAGTTGACCTAGTAGCGGGCATCCACCGGCTTGCCGCCGTTGGGCCAGTCCTTGACCTTGTCCGGGAAGTCCGGGCGCGGTTGCCCCGAGAAGTACGCCGCCACGTCCACCGCGTCCTGGTCGGACAAACCGCCCTGGCCCAGCGGGAATTTCTCATGGAAGCCGATCGGCATATTGCGTTTGACGAACGCCGCCGCCGTGTAAGTGCGGGCCATGCCGGCGCCGATATTGAACGATTGCTCGCCCCACAGCGGCGGGTAGATCAGCTCACCGTCGGCGCGCGCCAGGCCCTGGCCGTTGTCGCCATGGCACACCGCACATTGCTTGGCGTACACCGCCTGGCCATTGGCCAAGTCTGGCTTGATCGCCGGATCGACCTTGCCCACGCCGCGCCCGGCGACTTTGTCTTCGGGCCGAGTGTTGTTTTTCATCCAGTCGAAGTAGGCAACCATCGCTTGCATATCCGCCGATTGCGGCGCCAGTGGCTTGCCATTCATCGAGCGACGGAAGCAGCCGTTGATGCGCTCTTCCAGGGTCACCACCTTGCCGGCACGCGGCGCGTAGCTGGGGAAGAAGGCCGACACGCCGACAAATGGCGAGCCGTCCGCCACGGTGCCGGCGTTGAGATGGCAACTGGTGCAATTGAGCGCGTTGCCCACGTTGTCCGGCAGCAGCGCCTTGGTTTGCAGGTGCAGGCGCATACCACGCACCACTTGCTCGGCGTTGGGCGCGGCGAGCAGATCGGCCAGGCGCGGGGTTTCGAACGCCGATGAATCGGTGGTGGCCGGGTTGAGTTGGTCGCGCAGTTTTTTCACCTGGGCGGCGCTGATGGGCGTGCCCTCGTTGCCCCAGCGCGTACGCACAAAGCTGAGGATCTCGGCGATCTCCTGATCCGCCAGGCGGGCGAAACCGGGCATGGTGTAGACCCGAGGATGCGCGGCCGTCTGCGCGGTTTCCCAACCGGTGAGGGTGATATGCAGCAGCGACGTCGGGTTGCTGGACGCAATGCTCGGGTTGCCCGCCAGCGGCGGGAACAGGCCTTTGACACCGGCGCCGTCGCTGCGATGGCAGTCGCTGCAGAACTGCATGTAACCCAGGCCGCCACGGCTGGTGAACAGGTCCGCCGGCGGCGCAGCGGGTGCGTGGGCCACGGACGGCATCGGCAGGTCGTCTTTGCCCGGCGGCAGGGATTTGAGGTAGCGGGCGATGGCCGTGAGGTCGTCATCGCTGAAATGCTGGGTACTGTGGTGAATCACATCGGCCATGTTGCCGGCGACCGTGGCAAAGCGATTTTGCCCGGTCTTGAGCAACTGCACGGTGTCTTCCACGGTCCACAGGTTGCGCAGGCTCAAGGCGCGCCAGTGCTCAACGGTTTCACCGGCCAGGTAGTGTTGGCCGCTGCTGCCTTCATCACTCAGGGCTTTTTCCTGGAAGGCGATGCCGCGCGGTGTGTGGCAGGAACCGCAATGGCCCAGCCCCTGGACCAGGTACGCGCCACGGTTGAGCGACTCATCCCGCGCCGGGTCAGGTGCGAACGGTCGTTTATCGACAAAGGCGAAATTCCACAGCGCCAGGCCCCAGCGCTGGTTGAACGGGAAACCCATGTCCGCGTCGAGGTTGGCCTGCTGCACCGGCTCGACGCCTTGCATCAGGTAGGCGTACAGGGCGCGCATGTCGTCTTCGCTCATCTTGGCGTAGGACGGATACGGCATCGCCGGGTACAGGTTCATACCGCTCGGCGTGACGCCTTCGCGCATGACCCGGTCGAACTGCTCGAAGGTGTAGTTGCCGATGCCGGTTTCACGGTCGGGTGTGATGTTGCTGGAAAAGATCGTGCCCATCGGCGTGCTCAGCTCCAGCCCGCCCGCCATCACCTGGCCTTGCTTGGCGGTGTGGCAGGCGATGCAGTCGCCCAGTTGTGCGACGTACTTGCCGTGTTCGATCAGCGGGGTGTCGGCGGGGTTGGCGTGCAGGGGAAGCGCCAGACACAGCGTCGCCCCCAGCATGGCCAGGCGTGCAAGAGAAAGCGCCATCGTGTTAGTCCTTTAATCACCTGGCGTGGGGTGGTCCCCTCGGCGCAGGTCAGTTGTCGTTTTTATGGGTTCATCAGGCTTGGGTGTTGTAACGGATTTACGGGCGGGGGGTTTTGATGTGGGTCAGGGGCAAAACAGTGACAGTGCAGCGCACATGACCGTTCGTAGGATGCGCCTTGAAGACATGTACGCATTTCTGTACGTTTCAGCCATCACGCGAGGAGATACCCATGGAAACGATCAACTACACCCATGCCCGCGCCCATCTGTCAGAAACGATGGATCGCGTTAACGAAGATCACGTCCCCTTGATGGTGACCCGTCAAAAAGGTGAGCCGGTGGTCATGATTTCCCTCTCAGAGTTCAATGCCCTCGAAGAGACGGCCTACCTGCTGCGTTCGCCCAAAAATGCCGAGCGCTTGATCAACTCGGTCAACAGCTTGCGCGCGGGCAAAGCCAAGCCGAGGAGCCTGATTGAGGAATGAAAATACTCTTCACGCCTGAGGGCTGGGACGACTATCTCTGGTTTCAACAAAACGACAAGGCAGGGCTCAAGCGCATAAACCTGCTGATCAAGGCCATCCAGCGAGACCCGTTTGACGGTGTTGGAAAACCTGAACCACTCAAGCACAACCTGAGCGGGTTCTGGTCTCGGCGAATTACGGCAGAGCATCGCCTGGTCTATGGCATAGAGGATGATGAAGTGCAGATCCTGATGTGTCGTTATCACTACTGACTGAAAGTCCCCCGACATTCCTGCAAGGACGCACATGATGCTCGACATCCTCCAAGGCACGCCCCTCTGGGTTTACGCCGTTTACCTGTGGATTTGCTACTACGGCATCAAGGCCTGCCTGGGCGGGCGCGAGAATCGGCGCTCGCTGCTGATCCTGCCGGTGGTGCTGGTGGTGTGGTCGCTGATGTCGCTGGCGCCTTCACTGTTGTCGAGTAGCGCCTGGGCCGGCGGCGCGGTGGTCGGCAGCCTGGTGGGGATGTTGCTGTTCAACGCCAACGGCGCTCGCCTCGACGCCAATGGCGAAACCCTGGTGCTGGCGGGCACCTGGAAGACTCTGCTGATCTCGCAGCTGTTCTTCGCGGTGAAGTATTACTTCGGCTACCAGCAGGCGGTGCATCCGTTGTTGCTGAGCACACCGAGCATGCTGGCGACCATTGGCGCGGTCTCGGGATTTACCGTAGGTCTGTTTTGCGGGCGGGCCATCAAGCTGCAGCGGGCGCTTGCCTCCTTGCGCCGCGATGAGGGCAATGTGCTGCCTTGACCTGATCCCCCCGCGCCTTGAAAATGCGCGACGCTTTTTTGTCTCCCGTTTACTGAAGTAGTGAAATTTCAATGTCTGATTCCCACCACGAAGAATCCGTAGTCGCCTTGCAATCCAAAGCTGAATACGAAAACGCCATCAATCTTTCACAGCATGTGCCCGCCGCCAAGATCATCAGCGAGATGGTGCTGGACGCGTTTCACACCTCCAAGGAAAGCGACCAGATCCGCGAACTGCGCGTGGCCATCCGCCAGGCCCACGACGCCTTTGACGATGATAAAGCCTACGATCTGATGGGCCAGCTCAAGCAACTCAAGGACGCCGAAGCCGCCGACAGCATCGCCCTGGAAGACCTGAGCAGCAAGTTCTCCATCAGCCGCATCCTGTCCAGCTTCAAGGACGACCCCGAGTTCCAGGAGCTGGTCTACGGCCTGGCGTTGAAAGTGCTGAACCAGAGCCACCAGGCCATCAGCAACCCGAGCGCCGGCAAGAGCAAGGCCTCACGCCCGAAGAAAGAAGCCGAAGTGTTTGTGATCAGCAAGGATGGCATCAGCGTCACCCTGCCATTGCGTACACCGCGCTCGAAGCTCAACGTTGACCGCGAGGCGTTTGAATTCCTCGGTTTCAGCTTTGTCGGTGAAGGTGATGAAGCCGAGCTGGAAGTGGAAAGCTTTGTGGATAACACCGGCGCCGAGCAGCCGCTGAGCCGCAAGACAGTGATTGCTGCGTTGCAGCAGCAGAGCGCGTTTGAGGGTTACAGCATCGCGCAGCAGTAAGCTGGGTCACGCCCAACAAAAAGCCCCGCGCTTCGGATGAAGGCGGGGCTTTTTTCGATCAGACGGCGGACAGTCGATCCACCATATCTGGAAACTTCTCGACCAATCGAATCAGGAGTGCCGCCTGGGCATTGGGTTTTGACTTGTCTTGCTCCCAGTTTTTCAGCGTCCCGGGGCTGGTGCGTATGCTCCTGGCGAACACAGATTGCGACATGTGCAGTTTATCCCGCAGCGCCACAATCTCTTGGGCTGACACCTCGGGAGCCGGCTTATCCTCCACGGTGCTTTGCCGAAGAGTGATTTTACCTTCGCGGTGCACTGCCATCTCTTCAACGCCCTGCATCAGCTCTGCAAATAGATCGCGCTTTTTCATGGGGTACCTCGTTTTTTCAGTTCGGCCTCTATGGCCTTTTTAAGTGCCTTCTCTTGGTCGGCAGTCAAATTTTCCAATTCGTCCTTGTTATAGATTGCAAACATCCAGAAGTGACCATCAGTCGTGAGCCAATAGTAAATAACCCGCAAACCGCCACGCTTGCCTTTACCGCGCCTGCCATCAGACCACCTTAGTTTGCGAAACCCTCCCGTACGAGGCATCACATCGCCAGCAAGGGGATTCAACTGCATCTCATTTTGTAGCACCCGATACTCATCGTCCGTCAGGTAATCACTGACGGTGGCAGTAAACGATGAGGTTTCGAAGAAGATCGAGCGCATAGGCAAACTATAGGCAAATTGCCTATAGTTCTACAAACTGAAATTCGGTTTTCTGACGAACTGCCCAACTGTCAGCAAATCAGTTGTGTATTGGCTCAAACAGCCCGCACATCCTGCGCCTCAAACGCCTGCCGAAACCGCTGCATATCCTGCTTGTTCCCCACAGTCACCCGCACCCACTGCGGCCAATTTTTCCACACCCGCCCGACCATCACGCCCTGCTCCGCCAAGCGTTCGATGACCTGCTCGGCCGGCTGCTTCACGTCGATCATGAAGCAGTTGCTCTGGGACACGGTGCAGGTGAAACCACGCCCCTTCAGCCAGGCCACGGTCTCGTCGCGCAGTTGCGCATTGAGCGCCTTGCGCTGGGGCAGCAGCTTGACGTCTTCCAGGCTGGCCTTGGCGCCGAGCAAGGCGGAACCGGCCGGGACGTTGTCGCCGCCGAACACCGCCAGTTGTTCCAGCAACTTAGGATGACCAACCGCCAGGCCAACACGCGCGCCGGCCATGCCATAGATTTTCGAGAAGGTGCGCAGCACCAGCAGGTCGTCGTGGTCCTTGACCCAACTGATCACGCTGGGGGCGTCGGAGAAGTCTATGTAGGCCTCGTCCACCACCAGCACGCTGCCCTCGGGTTTGTTCGCCAGGGCCTGGCGGATCGACTCGGAGGGGGTCATGGTGCCGGTAGGGTTGTTGGGGTTGCACAGGTAGAGCATGCCGGCCTGGGGATCGGCAGTCAGCATCGCCGGCACGTCGTGGGCGTGCTCGGCGTTGAGGTCGATCTCCTTGACCGGCGACTTGCGCGATTCAGCCGCCTGGCGCGGAACCTCATAGGACGGCGTGGCCATCACCAGGCCACGGCTTTCGCTGGTGAACGCCAACACCGCATAACGCAAGGCCGCCATCGAACCGGCAAACACCGCCACTTGGTCCTCGGCAATCCCCTGCTGCTGGGCAAATAATCCGGCCAGCGCGTACATGTGCCCGTAGGGATACAACCCGGCCGTGGCAATGCCGCGCTGCATCGCCTCGCGCGCAGCGCTTGAAGGGCCGTAGGGGCTTTCGTTGTAGTTGAGCCGCACCTTGTCAGACTTTGCCGGTTTCGGCGCGGCCACCGCCCAATCCAGGCGCCCCAACAATGGCAGGGCAGCGCCCACGGCGAGAAGGGACCGACGACTAACGCTGACCATGGGGTAACTCCTTGTAAGGCGGGGGATGGATTCGCACAACTCGTACAGAGGGGTATGACGAGAAAAGCGTAGTCCGATTTAACCGCGCGCCCAAGAAAAAGCCCCGCGCTTCTCTCGAAGGCGGGGCTCTTTCACTGCGTGACCACTCAGTGAGCGTAGGTCAGCAACAGCTCTTTCGGCACTTGGAAATCCAGGGACATCATCACGCTGAGCGCGGTGATGGTGAAGATCGAGAACACGAACAGCTTGCGCGCCCAGACGGTGTCATCCACCGCCTTGTAGCCGGTCCAGGCCATGTACAACCAGTACATGCCCATGGCGGCGGCGACGGCGAGGTAGCTCATGCCGGCGTAGCCACTGAAGGTCAACATCAAGGTCGCCACAAGGAAGGCCAGGATGTACAGCAGGATGTGTTTCTTGGCCACCTGGATGCCACGCTTGACCGGCAGGACCGGAATCGACGCAGCCAGGTAGTCATTGAAGCGGAAGATCGCAATGGCGTAGGAGTGCGGCATCTGCCACAGGCTGAACATCACCAGTAGCGTTAGCGCGGCCATGTCGAAGCTATTGGTTACAGCCACATAACCAATCACCGGCGGCATCGCCCCCGACAGACTGCCCACCAGCGTGCCGTGAACCGACTTGCGCTTGAGGTACAGGCTGTAGAGGCCGACGTAGATGACAAAACCGATCACGGCAAACAGCGCCGCCAGCGGGTTGGCCACCTTGTACAACAACGCCACACCGGCAACACCGAGGACGGTCGCATAGATCAGTGCCAGTTTCAGGGAGATGAGGCCCTGGACCAGCACGCGATTCTTGGTGCGCTCCATCTTGATATCGATGTCACGGTCGATGCAGTTGTTGAACACGCAACCGGAAGCAACCACCAGGGACGTACCGATCATCGCAGCCAGGAAAATGGCCAGATCGACATGTCCCTTGGAGGCCAGGAAGAAACCGCCCGCCACAGAAAGCACGTTACCGAAAATGATCCCCGGTTTGGTGATTTGGATAAAGTGCTTAAGCGACATCGGGTCTTACCTCACTTCGCCATCATGAACGTATGGATGCTGAACATGATCCATATCGACAGGCCAACCAGCAGCAGGATTACCAACCCTGCGAACACGAACGCAATCACGTTATCGCGCTGCTCTTTGGAACGATCCAGGTGCAGGAAGTACACCAGGTGAACCAGAACCTGAATCACCGCGAAGGCCAGCACGATCATCAAGGTGATCGATTTCGGCAGGGTCGGGTACATCACCAGACCAAACGGGATGAGCGTCAGGATTACCGACAGGATGAAGCCGATGGCGTACGACTTAACGCTGCCGTGGCTCGCATCGTGGCTGTCATGGTCATGGGAGTGTGCATTAGCCATTACAGAGTCCCCATCAGGTAAACAACGGTGAAGACGCAGATCCAGACCACGTCCAGGAAGTGCCAGAACAGGCTCAGGCAGCTCAGGCGAGTCTTGTTGGTGTTGGTCAGGCCGTGTTTATTGACCTGATACATCATCACCGCCATCCACAGCAGGCCGGCCGTTACGTGCAGACCGTGGGTGCCTACCAGCGTGAAGAACGCGGACAGGAAGCCACTACGGTGCGGACCGTAGCCTTCGGAGATCAGCAGGTGGAACTCGTTGATCTCCATGCCGATGAAGCCCAGGCCGAACAAGAAGGTCAGGCCCAACCAGCTCAGTACGCCTTTCTTGTTGCCCTTGTAGAAGGCCAACATGGCGAAGCCGTAGGTGATCGAACTGAACAACAGCAAGGCGGTTTCGCCGAGCACGTAAGGCAGTTCGAAGATGTCGTGGCCCGACGGGCCACCCGCTACGTTGTTTACCAGTACCGCGTACACCGCGAAGATCGACGCAAACAAGATGCAGTCGGTCATCAGGTAGAGCCAGAAACCGAAAACGGTCATCGGCCCCGAGTCGTGGTGATGGTCATCGTGCCCATGGTCATCGACATGGGCGTGTCCAGCATTGGTCACTAAGTTCGACATGGTTTAAGCCTGTTCCAACGAGGTTTCAACACGGTTGGCCGGGATCTTCTTCTCGGCTACCAGGCGAGCGTGCTGCTCGGCTTCGATGCGTTCGATCTCTTCGACCGGCACCATGTAGCCTTGATCGTCACGGGCTGCGTGAACGATGAAGTAACCGATAGTGCCAACCAGGCTCGCGATTGCCAGCCACCAGATGTGCCAGATCATCGCGAAACCGAACACGGTCAACAGCGCACCCATCACCACGCCAGTGGCGGTGTTGCTTGGCATGTGGATCGGTTCGTACTTGGCCGGCTTCTGGTACGCAGTACCGTCTTCCTTGGCTTCGGTGAACGCATCAATGGTGTTCGCAGTCGGGATCACGGCGAAGTTGTAGAACGGCGGTGGCGACGAGGTCGACCATTCCAGGGTGTGGCCATTCCATGGGTCACCGGAGTCGCAAGCGTTCTGCTTACGGTCACGGATACTCACGTACAGCTGGATCAGCTGGCAGGCGATACCCACAGCGATCATCACCGCACCGAACATGGCAACGTACAGGTACGGCACCCACTCAGGGTTGGTAGTGGCGTTCAGACGACGGGTCATGCCCATGAAGCCCAGAGCGTAGAGCGGCATGAACGCGACGAAGAAGCCCGAGATCCAGAACCAGAATGCAGCCTTGCCCCAACCTTCGTGCAGCTTGAAGCCGAACGCTTTCGGGAAGTAGAAGCTGAAACCAGCGATGTAACCGAATACCGCACCACCGATGATCACGTTATGGAAGTGCGCGATCACGAACAGGCTGTTGTGCAGGACGAAGTCAGCACCCGGGATAGCCAGCAGTACGCCAGTCATGCCGCCGATGGCGAAGGTCACCATGAAGCCCAGGGTCCACAGAACCTGGCTGGTCATGCGCAGACGACCGTGATAGATGGTGAATAGCCAGTTGAATAGCTTCACCCCCGTCGGGATGGAAATCAGCATCGTCGCCAGGCCGAAGAAGGCGTTGACGCTGGCCCCCGAACCCATGGTGAAGAAGTGGTGCAGCCAAACCATGAAGCCCAGTACAGAGATTGCGCCCGATGCGTAAACCATCGAGTGGTGACCGAACAGGCGCTTGCCGGTAAAGGTCGAGATCACTTCGGAGAAGATACCGAACGCTGGCAGGATCAGGATGTACACCTCAGGGTGACCCCATGCCCAGAACAGGTTCACGTACATCATTGGATTGCCACCAAGTTCATTGGTGAAAATGTGGAAATCCAGGTAACGGTCAAGCGACAGCAGCGCCATGGTGGCGGCCAGGATCGGGAACGAAGCCACGATCAGGACGTTGGCCCAGGTGCAGGTCCAGGTGAAGATCGGCATGTCCATCAGTTTCATGCCAGGGGCGCGCATTTTCAGCACGGTGGCCAGGAAGTTGACCCCCGTCAGCGTCGTCCCGAGTCCTGATAACTGTAGGGCCCAGATGTAGTAGTCCACACCCACGCCAGGGCTGTATTGCAGGCCCGACAATGGCGGATACGCAACCCAACCGGTCTTGGCGAATTCGCCGACGCCCAGGGATACGTTGATCAGCACCACGCCGGAAACCAGCAGCCAGAAGCTCAGGGAGTTCAGGAACGGGTAGGCAACGTCACGCGCGCCGATCTGCAGCGGCACTGCAAGGTTCATCAGGCCGGTGAAGAATGGCATCGCCATGAAGATGATCATGATCACACCGTGGGCGGTGAAGATCTGGTCATAGTGTTCAGGTGGCAGGTAGCCAGGCGAACCCTCGGTGGCCATGGCCAACTGGGTACGCATCATGATGGCGTCGGCAAAGCCGCGCAGCAGCATGACCATGGCCACGATGATGTACATGACACCGATTTTCTTGTGGTCAACCGAAGTCAGCCACTCGGTCCACAGGTAGGTCCACTTCTTGAAATAAGTGATTGCCGCAAACAGCCCCAGACCACCCAGCGCGATCATGGCGATGGTAATCATCACAATCGGCTCGTGGAACGGGATCGCATCCCAACTTAATTTACCAAACATCGTTTACTCCTCTGCCCCAGCAGTTGAATGCGAGCCCGTGTCAGAACCTTCAACCGCGGCCACTTCTTTCTTCTCGTGCTTGACCGGCTTGCCTGGCTTCATACCTTCGTACTTGTCGACGATTTTCTGAAACAGGTCCGGCTCATACGTGGAGTACAGAGCGACTGGGTTGTTCTGGCTTGGTTTGGTCAGGGCGTCGTATTCAGCTTGATCAAGCTGTTTAGGTGCGGCCTTGACTTCGGCTACCCAGGCGTTGAAGTCTTCCTGGCTTGTCGAGATCGCTTTGAATTTCATGCCGGTGAAGCCAGCGCCGCTGTAGTTAGCGGAGATGCCTTCCATTACAGCTTTTTCGTTGGCGATCAGGTGCAGGCGAGTCTGCATGCCTGCCATCGCGTAGATCTGACCGCCCAGGGCTGGGATGAAGAACGAGTTCATCACGGCGTCGGAGGTGATCCGGAAGTTAAGCGGGGTGTTCTCCGGGAACTGGATCTCGTTGACCGTGGCGATACCCAGGTCCGGGTAGATGAACAGCCACTTCCAGTCCAGCGCGACCACTTCGATGTTGATCGGCTTGACGTCGGAGACCAGCGGACGGTACGGGTCCAGCTCGTGGGTCGACTTATAGGTGATGTAACCCAGGGCGATGATGATGAGGACCGGAACCAGCCACACCGCGATTTCAATCTTGGTGGAGTGCGACCACTTCGGAGCGTAGGTCGCGCTGGTGTTCGACGCGCGGTATTTCCAGGCGAAGGCGAAGGTCATGATGATCACAGGGACCACGACCAGCAGCATCAGCAGGGTAGCGGTGATGATCAGGTTTCGTTGATCCAGACCGATCTGTCCTTTTGGGTCCATCAAGGTCCACTTGCAGCCTCCCAGCATTAACAGCATGCCAATCAGCGGCAAAAAGCCTAGTAATCGGGGGTACCTGTTTTTACTCATCTCACGACCTCTAAAGCAGCTTGCGCAATGCAGTTGGGTTTTGATCGCCAACACTTCACCCTGCCAAGGGTTGGCATTTCTCTTCGATTGAATAAGAGCCTGCCCATCACGCCATAACGGCGCGTTTCACGGACCTGCGGTGAGTTCTTATTCGATTTCGTGGTTAAAGGCCTTGTTACAGACCAATTCCATTTGGTGCGGATAGTTGAAAGGCTGCCGGAACCTTGGGGTCGCACAGAGCCGTCCATCTGCCCCTCGACCGCTCCAGTGCTCAAATATTGAACAGCACCGGACATTCAGTGCGGGCGATTGTAGTTAGCTAGCGATGTATAAACCATGTCTTATAAAGAAATAATTTTTATCGATTCCAGCAACAATCCTTCACCAAAACCGCAAAGGTTCGCGATCTTATCGTGTTCGATTCTCAACAAAAACCACAAAAATTGCCGTGTTATTGCGTAATCAGTCACAGCCCTTACGCTCTGTAAGGGCATGCAAAACGCAGCAAAGTCCCCATAAAACAAGGCATTCGGACATCACGCAAAGGCTCGGAAGGCGTGAGCTGCACACCCCTGCCCAAACCACGAACTGACAGCACAAATTGCGCGTTTTAGGCAAATTTAATGGGGCAATCCGCGAGCGGGAAACGTCCTTCGGCAGCTTCCGTGTGACAACATGTCGCACGCTGCGCGCACCCGTAATTGTCCGGCGTCACGCTCCCTTCACAAAACCCTACAAACAAAAACGCCCCGGCCTTCCCTCAGGAAGACCGGGGCGTTTCGCCCGATGGGTTCAGGCCTGGCGTTGACGGTTACGGTAAATGCCCAGGGGCACCAGGATCACGGTCAGCACAAACGCCACCAGCGCCCATTGCGCCAGGGACAGGCCCAGCACCGGTGGATACGGCGTGCTGCAGAAACCATCGACCTGGAAGCCCAGGGGGAACACCTTGGCCAGGGGCAGGTCGTCGACGATCGGTTGCAGCACATCAATGCCGCAACTGACCTGGGGGAAGAACTGGGTGTACACATGATGGCCGGCTGCCGCCACGCCGCCGAGGGCGCTGAGCACCACCAGGCCTTCGAACAGGGTGATCGCCCCTTTACGGCGCATCGCCGCGCCGATGAAAGCGAAGATCGCGATCAGCAGCAACGCATAGCGTTGCAGGATGCACAGCGGGCACGGTGCCTCGCCCAGCACCACCTGCATATAAAGTGCACCGCCGATCAGCGCCAGGCAGATGATGCCCAGCAACACCAGAAAGCGCCGCTCCCTGCCTAAACGCAATTCGTCACTCATCTCAGTTTCCCTTTGTCTGGTCGTGCCAATGGCCGCAAGTTTACACACAGAGAGAGGTTTAAACAGAAGGGGGTTAACAGGAGATTAATCTGGAGAAATGCAGATGCAAATGTGGGAGCGGGCTTGCTCGCGAAGGCGGTGTGTCAGCCAATGCATCAGGTGACTGTTCCACCGCTTTCGCGAGCAAGCCCGCTCCCACATTTTGCACAGTGTGAACCTTCAGGTCTTATTCCAATGCCGCCGCCGGACCAAAGAACTCATACCGGCTCTGCTTCTCCGGCACACCCAACGCCTTGAGGTGGCGCTTGATCGCGCCCATGAAGCCTTTAGGCCCAAGGAAGTAGGCATCGATGTCGCGCTGTTCGGGCAACCACTCAGCCAATTGCTCCTGGCTCAGCAACCCGACCTTATCCGCTGCCGGACTCACGCCATCATCCTCGGCATAGCAATAAAAGCGCTGCAGCTGCGGGTGCTTGGCCGCCAAGGCATCCACCCAATCGCGGAACGCATGCACCCCGCCGTTACGCGCACAGTGGATAAAGTGCACCGGCCGCCCGCTCGCCAGCGCCGCTTCGAGCATCGGCAAGGTTGGCGTGATGCCCACCCCGCCACTAATCAGCACCAACGGTTTGTCGCCAGCGGCCAGGGTGAACTCCCCCGAAGGCGGGAACAGGTCGATGGTCGCGCCAACCGGCACTTGATCGTGCAGGTAGTTGGACACCCGCCCACCGGCTTCGCGCTTGACGCTGATGCGGTACTGCCCGGCATCGCTCAAGGCCGACAGGGAATAGTTGCGGCGCACTTCCTCGCCATCCAGCACCAGCTTCATGCCGATGTACTGCCCCGGCGCCGCCGCCAGGATCGGGCCGTTATCCACAGGCGCAAAGTAGAAGGAAATGATCTCGGCACTCTCTTCCACGCGCTTGACCAGCGTGAACGCCCGCGCACCGCGCCAGCCGCCGGGGGCCTGGGCTTTCTCGTCGTAGATGGCTGTTTCGGCACCGATCAGGATATCCGCCAGTTGGCCATAGGCCGCGCCCCAGGCACTCATCACCTCAGGGGTGGCAATCTCGCTGCCCAGCACTTCGGAGATGGCGCGCAGCAGGCAGGCGCCGACGATCGGGTAATGCTCCGGCAAGATCTGCAAGGCCACGTGCTTATTGATGATCTTCGCCACCAAATCGCCCAACTGATCCAACTGATCAATGTGCCGCGCATACATCAGCACGCCATTGGCCAAGGCGCGAGGCTGGTCACCGCTGGCCTGGTGGGCCTGGTTGAACAGCGGGCGCACCTCGGGGTACTCGGACAGCATCATGCGATAGAAATGGGTGATCAGCGCTTCGCCGCCGCTTTCCAGCAGGGGCACAGTGGATTTGACGATGGCACGGTCTTGGGCACTAAGCATGGCAGACTCCTGGGTCTTTTTACTGATTGCCTTTACCTACTCAGTATTCGTGCCAACTTATAAACCCTTATATTTCAATGACTTGAATAATATGTAGTCAGTATGACTTCCTACACCTTATAGTCACAAGGACTACAAGGAGTCATTATGACTGCGCAATCGCTGCTCACCACCCTGCTGCCTCTGGTCGCCGACCTGTCCCGCGAACTGCCCGAAGGCGAGCGTTACCGCCGCTTGTTGCAAGCCATGCGCGCCCTGCTGCCCTGCGATGCCGCCGCACTGCTGCGCCTGGACGGTGAATGGCTGGTGCCGCTGGCGGTGGACGGGTTGAGCCCCGACACCCTTGGCCGGCGCTTCAAAGTCAACGAGCACCCACGTTTTGAGGTGCTGCTGAGCAGCCCCGGGCCGACGCGCTTCGACAGCGACAGCGAATTGCCTGACCCCTACGACGGCCTGGTCGCCGGCCTGCATGGGCAGCTGGAAGTCCACGACTGCATGGGCTGCCCGCTGTTTGTCGACGACAAGCCGTGGGGCCTGCTGACCCTCGACGCCCTCGACACCGAGCGCTTCGAGCGGGTCGAACTGGACGCCCTGCAAGCCTTCGCCAGCCTCGCCGCCGCCACCGTCAACGTCGCCGAACGGATCGAGCGCCTGACCCTGCGCGCCGAAATCTACCGTGAGGCCAGCGGCCAGCAGCACAAGGAAATGATCGGCCAGAGCAAACCCCACAAGCGCCTGGTGGAAGAGATCAAGCTGGTGGGCGGCAGCGACCTCACCGTGCTGATCACCGGCGAAACCGGGGTGGGCAAAGAGTTGGTGGCCCAGGCGATCCACGCCGCCTCGCCCCGTGCGGACAAACCGCTGATCAGCCTCAACTGCGCGGCCCTGCCGGAAACCCTGGTGGAAAGCGAGCTGTTCGGCCATGTGCGCGGCGCGTTCACCGGTGCGTTGAACGAACGCCGCGGCAAGTTTGAGCTGGCCAACGGCGGCACGCTGTTCCTGGATGAGGTGGGTGAACTGTCCCTGACCGTGCAGGCCAAGCTGCTGCGCGTGCTGCAAAGCGGCCAGTTGCAACGCCTGGGTTCGGACAAGGAGCATCACGTGGACGTGCGCCTGATCGCCGCCACCAACCGTGACCTCGCCGAAGAAGTGCGCAACGGCCGCTACCGCGCCGACTTCTACCACCGCCTCAGCGTATACCCGCTGCAAGTGCCGGCGCTGCGCGAACGCGGGCGGGATGTGTTGCTGCTGGCCGGTTTCTTCCTCGAACAGAACCGCTCACGCATGGGCCTGGGCAGCCTGCGCCTGACCAGCGACGCCCAGGCGGCGCTGCTGGCCTATAACTGGCCGGGCAATGTGCGCGAGTTGGAGCATTTGATCGGCCGCAGCGCGCTGAAAGCCTTGGGCAACTGTCGCGAACGGCCGAAGATTCTCAGCCTCAGCGCCCAGGACCTGGACTTGCCCGACGTCACCGCGCCTGCCATCGAGGCATCGGCCGACGTGATCCCCGCGGTCACCGGCGACCTGCGCCAGGCCACCGAGCACTTTCAGCGCCAGATCATCAGCGCGTGCCTGGAGCGTCACCAGCACAATTGGGCCAGTGCGGCGCGGGAACTCGGCCTGGACCGCGCCAACCTCGGGCGGATGGCCAAGCGCCTCGGTCTCAAATGATGACCCGGTAACTGTGGGAGCTGGCTTGCCTGCGATGGCAGTGTGTCAGCCAGCACATGTGGCATTGACCCACCGCCATCGCAGGCAAGCCAGCTCCCACATTAGATTTGCTGTGCCTTGAGGACCGGGGTAACGGGCTTGGGCTTTCTGAACACCAACACATTCCCCAACATCACCAACACCAACCCCACCAACGCCGGCCCGGTCCATTGATAGCCCTCGGCAAACGCCGACACATTCAGCGCCACCACCGGGAACAACACCGTGCAATATGCCGCACGCTCCGGCCCCATGCGCCCGACCAGGGTCAGGTACGCGGTAAACCCGATCACCGAGCCCGGGATCACCAGGTACCACAACGCGCCGATGTACCGCGCGCTCCAGTCCATCTCGAAGGGAATCCCGCGCACCGCGCAATAGGTCGCCAACATCGCCGCACCATAGGCCATGCCCCAGGCGTTGGTGGTCAATGGCTTGAGCCCGGCCTTCTGTTGCAGGCTCGACAGCATGTTGCCCGCCGAGAAGCACATGGTCCCGAGCAACGCCAAACCCAGGCCCAGTAACGTCTGCGGGCTGGCGGTGTGCCCGGCCAGTTCCGGCCAGAACAGAAAGCCCAGCCCCAGCAAACCCAGGCCGCCGCCCATCAACACGTTGCGCGCCACGCGCTGGCCGAAAAACACCCGGGCGTTCAGCGCGTTCCACAACGTGGCCGTGGAAAACACCACCGCCACCAGGCCGCTGGGGATCCACTGACTGGCCGTCAAGAAGCACATGAAATTCACGCAGAACAAGCACAGGCCCTGGGCCAGGCAGATCAGGTGCCCGCGCCGGCTCATCACCTGCAACTTGCGGCTGAGCAGCAACAACGCAAACAGCACCAGCGCGGCAAGGCCAAAGCGATAGACGATGGACACCGGGATCGCCACCACGCCCAACTGCCATTTGAGGGCAATCCAGGTGGTGCCCCAGATCATCACGGTGAGTAAATACAGGGAAAGGTTCATAGCGGGCTCCATCGATTGAGCCTCAGTGTCGCGCTCATCCCGGGCAAACCTCTTGCAGATTCTTGCGCTTTTGTCGGCCGGCGGGATCACAGCGCCAGCGCCGCGGAGTAGGATGCAAGGCGTCAACGAGTGCTCACCATGCCCGAACTGGAATCCCTGCAAGTCTTCCAAGCCCTTAACCGCTCGCCCAACGCACGCCTTGAAGCCTGCGCCGAGCTCGGTGACGGCTTGTCTGCGGCCTTGTGGAGCAACCATCACGACGCTCAGGATTACCAGGCGCCGAGCCATCACACCTTGTCCTGCTACATCGGCGGTGGCACCGGCACGTTTCGCCGCGACCAGCCGGGCACCAAGGGCGGGCCTGACAAGCTGTGCATCCTGCCGGCCGAACACCAGTCAGCCTGGGTGATCAATGGCGAGATCCGCCTGGCCCACGTGTATTTCAGCCCGGAACAGTTCGCCCTCGGTTGCGTCACCTTGCTCGACCGCGAACCGCGCGCGCTGCAACTGCGCGAAAGCACCTTCCTGGAGGACGCCAGCCAAGCCCGGCGTTTCCACCAGTTGATCGCCCTCAACTGGCACGAACCCGCCGAACGCCTGCTGACCAGCAGCCTGGCCCATGAAATGCTCAGCCACACCCTGCTCAGCCAGGTCGGCGCACGCGACGGGCTGCGGTTGAAAGGCGGGCTGGCGGCGTACCAGCGGCGGTTGTTGGTGGAGTACATCGACCAGCACCTCGAAGACCCCATCAGCCTCGGCCAATTGGCCGGGTTGTGCGCGCTGTCGGAATACCATTTTGCGCGGATGTTCCGCCAAAGCTTCGGCCTGCCGCCCCATCAATACCTGCTGGCGCGCCGTTTGACCCGCGCCCAGGCGCTGCTGCGTGGCGGCGCCCTGCCCCTTGGCGAGATCGCCCTGATGTGCGGTTTTTCCAGCGCCAGCCACTTCACCAGCCGCTTCCGCCAAGCCATGGGCGCCACGCCCGGCGAGTACCGCCAGGCGTTCTGCGCCTAAACCATCAGGCCCAACGTCTTCGCCTTGGCCACCGCTTGTGTGCGCCGCTCCACGCCGAGCTTGCTGTGGATGCGCCGCGCGTGGGTCTTGACCGTGTGCAGGGAGATAAACAGGCGCTCGGCAATTTCCAGGTTGGAGCTGCCCTGGGCGATCAATTGCAGCACTTCCAGTTCGCGCTGGCTCAGGGGGTTTTCCGCCGTGCCGGCGGGCGACACTGGCGCTTCAAGCCCCACGTCACTCAACAACCCCGGCGAGCGCAAACGCAGCTCGCGAATCGCCTGCTGCACCTGGCAACGTGCCGCCAGTTCCAAACCGGCCTGCAACGAACGCCGCGCCTGAGTCGAGTCGCCGAGTTGCCAGGCTACTTCGCCGAGCACCAGGTGCAGTTCGGTTTCCAGGCACAACATGCCGCGCTGTTGGACAGTCGCCAGCAAGGCGCTCAAGCGCTGCAACGGTTGCTCGGCACAACCCAGTTTCACCTCGGCCAGCACCAACAGATATTCCAGGCGCGGTATCAACTCCAACGTCGCCGGCGGCGCCTGCTTGGCCTGCGGCCCACGGAAGTGGCGCAACACCCGGCGCACCGCTTCCACCGTCAACTCGGCGCGGCCCTGCTGCAACCAGAAGTGCCCACTGACCAACAGCAACACCGCGCGATACACCGATTCCGGCACCAGACGCTGCTGCATCAGCCGCTCGGCGTCGCGCAACTGGACAAACGCCTGGGCATAATCACCGCGGTTGGCCGCCAATAGCGCCAGGCCGAGAAAACCGTACAGCACGCGTTTGTCCTGGCTGTGCAGGCACATCGGCAAGCCGGCGCCGAAACACTCGGCGGCCAGCACGTCCTGCCCTTGGCGCAACGCCAGATGCCCACGGCGCAAGGCGATACGCCCCACCAGCGGCCCGGCCTTGAGGCGCTGCTTGAGCAACATCGCCTGCACCCCTTCCAACAGGCTTTGCGCGCGGTAAGGTGCGCCGCGCTGCTCCAGCAACTGAGCGTGATCCAACTCCAGCAACGCCTCCAGCACTAACGAACCGTGGGCGCGGGCCAGGCACAGCGCCTCGCGGCTCAAGGCCTGGGCCACGTCCAGCTCGCCGCGCAGCAAGGCTTGCTGGGTGAGCCCCGACAGGCACATCAGGCGCGACGTCCACGCGCTGTCGGGCAACGCTTGCAAGGCTTCGAGGAAATGCCCGCGCGCGCCATCGGCATCGCCGCGCAGATGCAGCAACCAGCCCCACTGCGCCTGCCAGCGCCCCAGCAGATACGCCTGTTGCGCCGCCGTGGGTTGCGGCGCAAAACGCGCCAATTGATCGATGCACTGCGCCGCCTGGTCGAAGCGCCCGGCAAACAGCAAGGCCGCCGTGACCAAGCCGACCAATTGCGCCGAACCGAGCATCAATTCATCGCCATGTTGTTCATGCAGGCGCAACAGCAGCACGGCGTTTTGCTGGCGAAACAGGTCCTCGAAGCTGAAGTGCTGCAACAGGCTCACCGCCACCTCGTACTCTTCGGCCAGCAACGCTTGTTCGAACGCTGCTTGCCAGTCCTCTTCGGCGGTGAACCACTGGCACGCGCGCCGGTGCCAGGAGCGCTTGGCCGGCCAGGGCTCATCGCGCAGCAAGTGCGCCAGGGGCGGGAACACTTGCAGCCAGTCGGCGGCGTCTTCCCACGGCTGGATGTAGGCGCCAAGGGCCTGCAAATCATGCAGGTACTGATCGCCGTCGCCAAAACCGAACAGGTGCTCGCACAAGCCGGCGTTGAAACGCGGCAGATGGGCAAGCACACGCCAGGCCTCGACGAGTTCGGCGGGCAAGGTGCTGAACAGTTCGTGTTGCAGGTAATCAAGCAGGGTCTTGTCCGGGTGCCCGTCGCCGAGCAAGGCGATGCGCACACCGGCGCACCAGCCGGCGCTGAACTGCATGACACTGTCCACGCTGTGCCCGGGGCTCAACAGCAGCTGGATTTCCGCGCCGTTGAACGCCAACTCGCTGCTGCTGCACTCCAGCAACTCATCGTCGAGCAGCAAACGCGGCCAGTTGCAGATCGGCCGCCGACGGGCGCCGAGCCACCAGCTCAACGCCGGGCTGCTGGCCGTGAGCAGGCGGTCAAGCAACGCATCCAACTCGGGCGCGGGCAGGCGGCTGAAATCATCCAGGAACAACCACGCCGGGGCCTGCCAACGAGCGAGGTCGAGCAGCAGCGTGGCTTCATCGGTAAACGGCAGGCCCAGATTCAGGGCCAGGCGCTGGCATAGTTCCAGCGGGCTGAGGGTGATGCCATTGAGCGGCAGCCAATACACCGGGCAACCGTTGGGCGCCTGCAAGGCGCACTCGGCCAGCAACGCGCTCTTGCCGCTGCCGCCGGGGGCGCAGAGCAGCTTGACCCGGGCCTGCGCCGCCAACAACGGCGCGGCCAGGCGCGGGCGCAGCAGATGGTGGGCGGACAGCCGGGGCATGAATCCAGGACGGTCCAGGCAGCGTGTCATGGCGGTCATTGCTGCATCCTGCTTTTTTATTGTTATGCAACCTGATGCGTACCCTAGTCCTGTGGTTGGCGGTTGTTGAAGAAAGATTCAGCGGCGTGATTGGTGACCATAAAACTCAAGGTGTACACAACCCAATGTGGGAGCTGGCTTGCCTGCGATGCAGACACCTCGGTTTGTCAGTTGCACCGAGGTGATGCTATCGCAGGCAAGCCAGCTCCCACATAAAGCGGCTCCCACAAGGTTGTGGCGTTGAACGTCAAAGCATCAGCGTACGCCTTCAGCCCTCAATGCTGCCGGGGTGTAGTCCGCCGCCTTGGCATTGAAACCAAACACAAAGCTGCTCTTCTCCTCGTTCTTCATGCCCAGCGCGATGTAGCGCCCGGCGATGATGTCGTACAGGGTTTCCACGGTGTAGGCCGGGGTCTGGTGGTTGTAGTAGAACTGCGCGTGGCCCTCAGCGACCCGCCACAGTTGGCCACGGCCGTCGTAGTGATCCACCAGCGCCACTTGCCAGCTGTCTTCGTCGATGTACATGTGGCGCTTGGCGTAGATGTGCCGCTCACTCGGCTTGACCGTGCCGACCACTTCCCACACGCGGTGCAGTTCGTAGCGGGTCAGGTCCTGGTTGATATGGCCGGCCTTGATGATGTCGTCGTACTTGAGGGTCGGTTGATCGAGCTTGTAGCTGTTGTAGGGGATGTACATCTCCTTCTTGCCCACGAGTTTCCAGTCATAGCGGTCGGGGGCGCCGGAGAACATGTCGAAGTTGTCGGACGTACGCAGGCCGTCGGACGCGGTGCCCGGCCCGTCATACGCCACTTGCGGCGCACGGCGTACGCGGCGTTGGCCGGCGTTGTAGATCCACGCCAGGCGCGGTTCCTTCACCTGGTCGAGGGTTTCGTGCACCAGCAGCACGTTGCCCGCCAGGCGCGCGGGCGCGGTCACCGATTGCTTGAAGAAGGTCAGCACGTTGGCCGCCTTGGCCGGGTCCATGTCCGGGATCAGTTGCGGCACCGCCACTTCTTCTTCGAAGCGGATCGGCGTGTAGCTGCCGTTGGTCTGTGGCGTCGCCTGGGTGATGATGCGGCGCAGATTGCCGCCGTGGTAGCGGGTGATGTGGTTCCACAGCACTTCCACGCCATTTTTCGGAATCGGGAAGGCGTAGTAGCGGTTGCCGGTGAAGTTCTCCAGGCCGTTGCCGTCGTTGATCGGCTTGACGTTCAGCGCGCTGCGCTTGATCGACTCGTAGATGTCCGCCGGCAGGTTGACCGTACGATGGGTGGTGTACACCGGGATCTTGTAGGTCTCGGGGTAGCGCTTGAACATCGCCACCTGGCCTTCGGAGAGCTTGTCCTTGTACTTGTCGACGGTGGCAGCGGTGATCACGAACAGGGGTTTTTCATTGGCGAATGGGTCGGCGAGAAAGCCTTTGTTGTCCACCGCGCCGGCGTTTTTGGGGATTCCACCGGTCCAGGCCGGGATCGAGCCGTCGGCGTTGCCGGCTTTTTCGGCGCCCACCGGGGTGAGGCTGGTGCCGAGCTTGTCAGCCTCTTGCGGCGATACGGCGGCCATGACATGGGCCGCCAGCAAACTCAGAGCCAATACAGCAAGTGTCTTACGCATGGAGTCTTGTCCTTCTTTTAGCCAGATCAGAAGTTCACGCCGAAGCTGAGGGCGAGGAAGTCACGGTCGGTGAGGGTGTTGTAGTCGCCGCCGAAAAAGTCGGTGTAGCTCAGGCTGGCGGTGTAGGTGCTGCGGTAATCCGCATCCACGCCGACGCTGATGGCCTTGGCGCCTTTGTTGAACAGGCCGTTGGGGCCGTAGCCGGCGACGTCATGGGACCACGACAGGTTGGGCTTGAGGTTCACCCCGAAGATCGCGTTGTTGTAGTCGAGGATCGCCCGGGCGCGGTAGCCCCAGGAGTTGGCCGTGACAAAACCGTCGGTGTCACCCTGGAACCCGTAGGCGCCGTAGACCGAGTCGCGGCCGTAACGCAGCTTGGATTTGTCTTCCAGCCCGGCGACGTGGACGAAGGCCGCTTCACCGACCAACGTCAGGCGTTCGGCGCCCAGCACCTGGTCGAAGAATTGGGTCATGGTGCTCTGGATCTGGGTGATTTCCTTGCGGCGGTAGCCTTTGTTGTCGTCGCCGAAGTTGCTGCGGATCGGCGAGGCCAGTTGGCCGGCGACCGGGTTGATCAGGGCCAGGGTCAAGTCGGTGGTGTTGAGCTGCACCGGGGCATTCGGGCGGTAGCTGATTTCACCGGTCCACGCCGTGCCGGTGGGCAAGGTGGTGGAGAAACTGGCGCCGAACAGGCGGATGTTTTCCGGGTAGTCGAGGTAATACTGGCCACGGCCGAGCATCAAGCTCTGGACCAGCCCTGAGCCGGTGCCGGGCGCGATGCCGTTGGCTGCGCCAGAGATCGCGCCGAGCCTGGCCAGGCTGGTGTTGTTGGTGATGGTGCCCACGGTCGGCGTGCGGCTGTGGTAGTTCATGAAGTACAGGCCGTACTCGGTGTCGTCCCCCAGCCAGCGCAAGGCTGCGCCGAACTGGCCGCCGTCACGGGCTTCGCGGTCCCGGGCGCGCTGCACGATCACCCCTTCACGGGTCACTTGAAAACCCTGCCCGAACGCAGCGGCCACCGGTTGCAACGGTGCAATCGCCGGGTTGCCCACGGTGTAGTTGCCGTTGCAACCATGAGCCGCGACGTCGCCACCAAAGAAGGTGCCGCAGTTATCCAGCACGGTGTTTTGCCAGTTCAACTGGTAGAAGCCTTCCACTGTCAGTTGGTTGGTCAGGCTCTGGGAGCCGAACAGCATGTTCACCGGGATCAGCCCTTCCTTGATCTCCGCGCCGGGGCGGCGGAAGGCCGACACGTCGATGGGGTTGATGCTGTTGATGGAGTTACCGATAAAGGTGCTCTCGCCCCAACTGACCACCTGCTTGCCCAGGCGCACGTTGCCCGGTTGGTCGCCAATGGAATAGTTGTGATAGACGAAGGCATCCAGCAGTTGGTAGCCGGATGAGCGCGCGCCTTCGTCGCGGTGGTGGTTGCTGATCTGTTTGAATTCGCGGTCTTCGTCCTGCAGCTCGAAGTCGTACCAGTACTTGCCGCGGACAAACATGCCGCTGTCGCCGTACTTGAGCTCCAGGTCGTGCAGG
Source organism: Pseudomonas sp. Marseille-Q1929 (assembly GCF_017316265.1). Lineage (NCBI taxonomy): Bacteria > Pseudomonadati > Pseudomonadota > Gammaproteobacteria > Pseudomonadales > Pseudomonadaceae > Pseudomonas > Pseudomonas sp. Marseille-Q1929. The sequence goes on along the minus strand of NZ_JAFLWU010000007.1, from coordinate 22,231 downwards.
CCCTTGAAGATCTTGGAGAAGGTTTCGCCCTTCTTGAAGTTCAGTCGTCCATCATCCCCGGTAGACGCTTGCCCGGTGCCGCCATTGACGGTGCCCACCAGCTTTTTATCGGCATCGCGCATGCCCCAACTCGCGCCGACCGACAGCGAGGAGTCGAATTGCCCTTCGATCTCGCCAATGTTGAATGAAACAGCCTGCGCCTGCGCACAGCAACCCAGTGCAACCGCAGCGGCCAGCGCCTGAGGCGTGAAGATGGCGCGCATTGTTGTTTTTGTCATGCGTCTTCCCCGGTGAGTGACAGAAGGCCTCACCCTACTGCCGCGCATCAGGAGCGATAAGCGCACCAAGGAGGGATTCGTGTTGTCGCTCGAAAGGATGAGCAGCCGTGCTGGCAGCAGGTTTGGGCGGGGGTATGGACCGAATGGATGGCGGCTTATCAGGCCAATGGATGGCGCGCCTGGCGACTGTTGCCGTATCGGTAACAGTCCTTGTCCTGAAGCGCTATTACTCATTTTGTTACAACCGACTATTCTTAGCGCGCTCTCAGGGCAAACCGCCCGCTTCCGCAACCGGAAGAACAGCCAGACTCAGCTGGATTGATGCCTGTTTTCAATCTGTTACCGGTGTTCACTGACGTGGATTTGTTGCTCCTTGATCCAACGTCTTACTTCGGCCGCTGCCTATGCAGCGGCCTTTTTTATGCCCGGAATAAAACGGGGCGCCCTCAGCGCCCCGCACGATTCACTGTTGTTCAAGCAACGATCAAAGGCTGTACTTCTGCAAGTTGGCCATCATTTCCTTCAGGGCTTCGATGTTGTCCTTGGGGTGGGCGGCGCCTTCGAAGTCGCAGATCTGCTGCCAATGCGCGGCCACGTCGTCGGGCGAGAAGCCGGCTTCCGGGTCAAACCCCACCCCGAGGCTGCGCTCCCAGCGGGTCTTGCCGATCCAGCCGCCGCCCACTTCGAACAGGCCGGCGGTTTCCTCGCACGCCGCGCTGCCCAGGTACACCACCAGCGGGCTGACCAGCTCCGGCTTGAGGCGCTCGAACACCTGCGGCGGGATCAGGCCTTCGGTCATGCGCGTGCCGCCCGTGGGGGCGATGGCGTTGACCAGGATGTTGTTCTTGCGCCCTTCCAGCGCCAGGGTGCGGGTCAAGCCATACAGGCCGAGCTTGGCCATGCCGTAGTTGGACTGGCCGAAGTTGCCGTAGATGCCCGAGGTGGAGGCGGTGAAGATCACCCGGCCGTAGCCTTGCTCGCGCATATGCGGCCAGGCGGCGCGGGTGACTTTGTAGGCGCCTTCGACATGCACCCGGTAAACCAGGTCCCAGTCGCTGTCGTCCATTTTGTGGAAGGTCTTGTCGCGCAGGATCCCGGCGTTGTTGACCACCACGTCGATGCGACCGAACACTTCCAGCGCGTGCTGCACGATCTTGTCACCGTCGGTGACGGAGTCATGGTTGGCTTCGGCAATACCGCCAGCGGCGCGGATTTCGGCGACCACGCGGTCGGCCGCCGAGGAATTGGCGCCTTCGCCCTGGGTCGAGCCGCCCAAGTCATTGACCAGCACCTTGGCTCCGTGCCGGGCGAACAACAGCGCATGGGCCCGGCCCAACCCGCCGCCGGCACCGGTGACGATCACGACCTTATCCTGGAACTGCACTGACTCACTCATACCGAACTCCGCTGGCGACAATGGGAATGGGTTGAGTGTCAGGCACGGGGGCTTTGGTCACAATAAAGTCAGCCAGGGCTGAATGGTGCGCGATAAGGCTGGGGGATGATGGCTCCGCCTATGTGATCGTTCCCACGCTCTGCGTGGGAATGCATCTCTGGACGCTCTGCGTCAGCTCTTGAAGGCGTGACGCGGAGCGTCACCGGCGGCATTCCCACGCAGAGCGTGGGAACGATCAAGTTGAACTGTGTGAATTCAGGAATAGACCATGTAGGGCACCGGCCCGGCGATCCGCTCGCGAAACGCCAGGTAATGTTTGAGCACCTGCACCGGCGCCTCGATCTGCGGGTAGTGGCCGATATTCGTCAGCAGCACCGTATCCGCCTCCGGCACCAGTTGCCGATAACGCTCCACCATATGCCCACCGGAAATCGGATCAGCTTCGCCGTCAATCACCCGCAGCGGCACATCCAGACGCTGCATCGCCTCCACCCAACGATCACGCAAGCGGCGACGCTGGGGGATATAGGCGATCAGCTTGTGCAGGATGCGCGTGCCATCGTTGCAGTTGAGCAGGCTCCAGAAATCATCCAGGGCGCTTTCGCTGGGGCGGGTATCCGGGCCGAAGATCTGGCGGAAGCTGTCGGACAAGGCATTGCGCCCAAAGGCGCGGCCAATCATCCAGCCAAGAGGGCTGAGCAAGAGTTTCTGCACCAGCGCAGGCCGATGGGTTTCGGGGAACAGGCCGCCATTGAGAAACACGCAACTGGCCATCAGAAAGCGCCCTTCGTAATGCCGCGCCAGCAATTCCTGGGCGACGCTGTCACCGTAATCATGGGCCAGCACATGCACCGGCTGATCCACACTCAAGTGCTCCAACAGTGCCTGTTGCACATCGGCCTGCTCCAGCAGGCAGTACTCGTGATCGAGGGGCTTGTCCGAGTCGCCAAAGCCGAGCATGTCGCAGGCAATCACCAGGTTGCGCTGGGCCAGGGGCTGCCACAGGTAATGCCAGTCCCAACTGGCGGTGGGAAAACCATGGATCAGCAGCAACGGTTCGCCCTGCCCCGCCACCCAATAGCGGAGGGTGCGGCCACGGAAGACGAAACTCTGGCCGCGCTTGCGCCAGGCTCTGAGCGGGATCTCGGCGAGTGGCATCAGGTTTTATACCCAGGATCGATGCTGTCCAACTTGCGCAGCAACGCCGGCCAGGCCAGCGCGCCCCCCATGCCTTGTGCGCTCTTGGTCACGGCTGCCACCATCGCCTTGGCCCCAGCCAGAATCTGCGAGCCGATGGGGATCAACTCGGCGCCGCCGTTTTGCGCCAGCACCTGGATGTCGCAGGCACGCTGGAAGGTGAACATCATCAAGAAGGTGTCGGCGATGGTGCTGCCGCAGGTCAGCAGGCCGTGGTTGTGCAGCATCAGGAAATTGTTGTCACCCAGATCGGCCTGCAAACGCGCCTTTTCCTCGTGGTTCAGCGCCACGCCTTCGTAGGCGTGATAGGCCAGGCTGGCCAGCACGAAAATCGATTGCTGGCTGATCGGCAGCACGCCCTGCTTCTGCGCCGCCACCGCGACACCGGCGGCGGTGTGGGTGTGCAGCACGCAGGTGACGTCGTGGCGCACTTCATGGATGGCGCTGTGGATGGTGTAGCCCGCCGGGTTGATCTCGTAGGGGCCGTCCATCAGCTTGTTGCCGGCTTGATCGACCTTGACCAGGCTCGACGCGGTGATTTCGTGAAACATCAGCCCGTAGGGGTTGATGAGGAAATCATCGGTGCCCGGCACCTTGGCCGAGATGTGGGTGAAAATCAGGTCATCCCAGCCGTGCAACGCCACCAGGCGATAGCAGGCTGCCAGGTCGACACGGGCTTGCCATTCGGCAGCACTGACCTGGGCTTGGACATTTTGTGGCGATAAAACAGGGGCTAGGCTCACGGCAACGACCTCCTTGGCGCACTTTCTTATTGTTTTTTTGAGTGATGGGCCAGTCTAGTCAGACCTCACGACGGAAGGGAGTCGCCTTCGCAGCCAGCTTGATGACCGAACGAGTCAGCCATGAGAATAGTTGAAATCCACGCGCACGGCGTCAGAGAAGCGCCGCCAATAAAGGCGCGGCGAACAGGTTGAGCAGCCCCGTCAACACCATCACCAGGCCTGCGACCGAACCTTCTTCGCCGCCTACTTCCCGCGCCCGGCTGACCCCGGCACCGTGGGCGCCCACGCCAAACAAGGCGCCACGGGCCAGTGGCGTGCGCAACGGCAACCATTTGAGCAACACGCCACCGAGCATGGCGCCGAACACGCCGGTGAACATCACGAATACGGCTGTCAGCTCTGGCACGCCGCCAAGGTCGGACGACACCGGCATGGCGAACGGCGTGGTGATGGAACGCGGCACCAGCGACATCGTCACTGCGCTGTCCAGGGCCAGCGCCTTGGCCAGGCCAAACGAGGTGGCGATGGACGCGATGCTGCCCGCCAGCATGCCCAGCAGCAACGCCGACCAGTGGCGTGCGAGCAAGCGCCGTTGTTGCCAGATCGGCACGGCAAAGGCCACGGTGACCGGGCCGAGGACCAGCATCAGCCAGTGGGTGTCGGCCGCGTATTCGGCATAGGCGGTGTTCATCGGCACGGCCACCGCCAGTAACAGCACCGGCACGAGGATCAACGGCGACAACAGGTAGCGCCCGGTGCGCCGGTACAGCCAGCGGCTGAAGACATACGCACCCAGGGTGAGGGCGAGCCAGAACAGGGGCATCAGCTCAAGCTTCATGGCGCAGTCTCCAGCGGCACACCCATTCCACGGTAAACGCGGTCACCAGCATCACCGCCAAGGTACTCAGGCCGATCACCAGCAGGATGCGCCAGCCGTCATTGCGCACCAGGCCGCCGTAGTCCAACAGGCTCATCAAGGCCGGAATAAAGAACAGCAGCATCTCGGCCATCAATACACCGGCGCCCAATTGCAGGGCAGCGGGTTTGATCAGGCCGCTGGCGAAGGTCGCCAGCAATAAGCCCAGCCCGACCACCCCGCCAGGAATCGGCCACGCAAGCCAAACGGCCAGTTGGCAGCCAAGGAAATAGATGGCCAGCAGTACGACCAATTCAATCAACAGACGGGTGAAACGTTTCATGGGCTTGGATTCCTCGCAGGCGCCCATTTTAAAGAGGCAACCCCCATACCCACAGCGAATTGTTAGACTGCAAGCTATTCCAAACCGGAATCATGACCATGGAATTCAAACAGCTGCGCAGCTTTGTCGAAGTCATCCATCGCGGTGGTTTTACCCAGGCCGGCAGAACCTTGCACATCAGCCAGTCCGCCGTGAGCAAACAAGTGGCGCAGTTGGAGCAAAGCCTCGGCACACCGCTGCTGGAGCGCACTGGCTCACATATCCGCCTGACCGCCGCCGGCGCCGTGGTGTTGCAACGCGCCGAGGCGATGCTGCGCCTGCAGACCGAGTTGCTCAGCGAATTGGACGACATGCAGCAACTGGCTCGCGGCGAACTGCGCCTGGGTTTGCCGCTGCTGGCCGGTGATACGTTGTTCGCCGGGCTGTTTGCCGAATACCGCAGGCGTTACCCCAACGTCACCATCCAGCTCCTGGAAGGCGGCAGTCGTACGATTGAACAAGGGATTCTCAACGGTGAACTGGACGTCGGCGGCAGCCTGATGCCCAGCGACCCGGCCTTTGCCTGGCAAGCGTTCTGCGATGAGCCGCTGGATGCCTTGCTGCCCATGGACCATCCGCTGGCGGAAAACGCCCAGGTGCGTCTTGAGGAATTGGCGGACACGCCGTTCCTGATGTACCAGCGCAGTTTTGTGCTGAATGACCGGCTGATGCAGGCCTGTCAGCACGTGGGCTTTACGCCGAAGGAAATTGGCCGCAGCGGCCAGGCGGACTTTCTCGTGGCGCTGGTCGCCGCTGGCCAGGGCGTGGTGCTGCTGCCCAGCGTCGTCGCCCGTGGGCTGGTGCGGCCGGGCGTGGTGCGCCTGACGCTCAAGGCGCCAGACTTCCTGCGCTGGGACATTGCCTTTATCTGGCGCGACGGCGCTTATCTGTCGAGGGCCGCCCAGGCCTGGCTGGCGCTGTTGCGTGAATACCCGGTCAACCGCGCAGTGCAGTGACCAGTTCCGCCAGCCACGGCTCGGCGTCGGCTTCCGGGGTCACGCTTTCGCTGGCATCCAGACGCAGCATCGGCAGTACTTCGCGTACGCCCAACTCGCCGAACAACTCACGCAGTTGCTCGCCACCGCCGCAGAAGGTGTCGCCGTAGCTGGCGTCGCCCAGGCCGATCACCGCGCCTGGCAGGCCGCGCCAGGCGGCGGGCAATAGGTCGCGAATGCTCGAATACAGTGGCTGCAGGTTGTCGGGCAACTCACCCATGCCAGTGGTCGAAGTCACCGCCAGGAACGCGTCGGGCGCGAAGGCTTGCACGTCTGCCAGGGTGGCGCGCGGGTTATGCCAGGCTTCAAAACCGGCGGCGTTGAGGAGACCGGCGGCATGGCGGGCGACTTCTTCAGCGGTGCCGTAGACCGAGCCGGAAAGGATGGCGACTTTCATCAATCTGATCCTGTAGTTGAGCGAAAGCGTGGGATATTAGCAGCAGATGCAAATATTTCAGTGGGCAGCGTGCAACATTCAGAAGTTGCCATAGACTCCAAGCTCCAAAAACAAGCCATGGACCGCTCAATGATCAACGCCAAACTGATGCAACTGGTCGTCAACGCCTCCAACGACGGCATCGTCGTCGCCGAACGGGAAGGCAAGGATAAGCCGCTGATCTACGTCAACCCGGCATTCGAACGGCTGACCGGCTACACCCTGGACGACATCCTGTATCAGGACTGCCGATTCTTGCAGTCGGGTGACCGCGATCAACCGGGGCTGATGGCCATTCGTGAGGCGCTGGACAGCGGCGGTGCGTGCCGCGAGATCCTGCGCAACTATCGCAAGGACGGCACGCACTTCTTTAACGAACTGTCGCTGTCGACGGTGTACAACGCGGCCGACAAGCAGACCTACTTCGTCGGCGTGCAAAAAGACGTCACCCTTCAGGTCAAGGCCCAGCAGCGCGTGGCCCAGCTGGAAAACGAGCTGGCCGAGGTCAAGGCCGAGCTGGCCGCCCTCAAAGCGACGAGCGGATCTAACAAAATTTAGAAATTGGGGTCAGTAGAGAGGATAATGGCACTTTAACACCCCTTTCATTGAGCACGATCAATGCACCGCGACGCGCTTCTGACCCAGGATGAGCTGGACTTCATTCAGAACATGCAGCACAACCCCCAGCTCAACCTGCGGGATGCATCGTCGAGCCTGACCGTCAACGGTGGGGCGCAGATCCGCGATTTGCTCACCCGGCTGGCCGCTCACGACCACGTCACGATCCAGGCGCAGTTCGATAACCAGCAACTGACCTTCCCACTGCACCTGGTGGAGGATGAGTTTCATGCGGTGCATCTGCGTTTGGGCGTGCCGAGCATTTTCGAAGACGGCCCGATGATCCGCCCGTGGCGCCTGGCGCTTGAAGCGCCAGTGGCACTGGAGAACATCAAGGGCACGCCAGGCGCACTGTGGGTGCACGAAGTGTCATTCAAGGGTGTGCTGGTGGAAATCCGTGGCCGGGTCAAAGCGCCCAAGACCTTTGCCCTGTGGTTCAGCCCTTCCGGTTACGAACGCATTGCCCTGCGCGGCACGCTGGAGCGGGAAACCGCGCGCGGCTTGTTCGCCTATCGCCTGAACCAGAGCGATGCGGATGAGATCGAGCGCCTGCGCCAATTCATCCTGCACCAACACCGGTTGGTCCACCCCCACGTGCACGCCTGACCTCAGGTATCCAGGCGCCCACTGAGAAACTGCTGCAGGCGGCGCTGCATCAGGCGCCCGTCATTGCCCAGGCAACCCACGGATGAACCGGCCAGGTCCTTCTCGGCCAAGTCCGACGCCGCACCCGCCAGAAACAGTGGGCATTCCAGGGTCATCGCCAAGCGGTTCAGGCGATTGGGCAGGTCGTGGCCATGTGAGTGGTTGGAATACACGATCAACGCCTGGGGACGGTTTTTTTCACACACCAGCATCAACTCATCCACCGGCTGGCCCATCGCGAGCACCTTCACCACCAGGTCGTCGCGACTGATCAACAGCGCGGCCACCAGCAGCTCCAGTTTACGACACTCGCCGGGCAGGGCGGCCAGCAGCACCCGTGGTGCCGACGACGCACAGGCTACCTGCAATCGCTGCAAGGCCTGCACCCGCAAGAAGGCATCGAAGAACAACCATTCACTGGCCTGGCCAAAGCGGCCCTGATGGCGCAGCAGATCCTGCCAGAGGGGCATGAGGATGTCCTGGAACGCCACGCTGAGGGGGTACGTCGCAAAAACCTGCCCGTACACATGCTCCAGCTGGCGATCATCGAACGCACTGACCGCCTGCATCACCCGCGCCTGCCACTGAGGCCACTCGCCCTCCCCGGCCAAATCACGCTCAGCGCGCACGGCTTGCGCCTGCTGATCATCACGCGCGAGGAGCTTGCCGACCTTGCTCACGGCCACGCCGCGCTCGATCCAGTCGAGGATGCGATTGACCGTCTCAATATCGGCCTTGGAGTAGAGGCGGTGCCCGCTTTCGGTGCGTGTGGGCTGGATCAGGCCATAACGACGCTCCCAGGCACGCAGGGTGACGGGGTTTATGCCTGTCAATCTCGACACTTCACGAATCGGAAACAGCTCGTCGGAATCAGTCGCATCCAGATGCAAAGTGCTATCAAGCGAAGCAGTAATCACGGGCATTTGAGGCTAAAAAACCAACGGTGATCGGGGCCCTCATTTAACGCCTTTAGACCTGTCTTTTTCAAGCGCCTCAAGCTTCGGACCAATGCCACTGGCGTATTTCTGCAAAACAGGAATAATCCTTGCCTGTTTTTACATAGCGGCACTACCCCGCCGCTATGTTCGTGCGCCGCCTACCCGGCCCAGCGCACCCGTATATTTGGAGATACACAATGTCTACCTCACCCGTCACCCTGATGGTTGCGCGCCGCGTGGCCAAAGGTCGCTACGAAGAGTTGATGGCCTGGCTGCGCGAAGGCGAGCAATTGGCCACGGACTTCCCGGGTTACCTGGGTTCAGGCGTGCTTGCGCCGCCGCCCAATGATGACGAATTCCAGATCATCTTCCGCTTTGCCGACGAAAAAACCCTGCATGCCTGGGAGTTTTCCGCATCCCGCAGTGCCTGGCTGGGCCGTGGCAGCGAGCTGTTCGCCGACCCGTCGGAGCATCGGGTGAGTGGCATCGATGGCTGGTTCGGCGCAGTCGGCGCAAGGCCACCCCGCTGGAAACAGGCCGTAGCGATCTGGCTGGCGTTTTTCCCTGTGTCGCTGATCTTCAACTTTGTGCTGGGCCCGTTGCTCGCTGAGTTGGAGCTGGTCCCGCGCGTGCTGGTCAGCACCCTGGCACTGACGCCGCTGATGGTTTACCTGTTCATTCCGCTGTCGACCCACCTGCTGGCCAACTGGCTGCATCCCGTGCCCGCACCGCGCAAGGCCAGCGAAGCCGCCGCGTGAGTACAGGGGGGCGCAGCGCTGGTATGATTTGAGCCTGCCAGCGAATCGAGCCCCCCATGACTGCAACACACGCCCCGATCCTGATCACCGGCGCCGGCCAGCGTGTCGGCCTGCATTGCGCCCAGCGCTTGCTCGACGACGGCCATTCGGTGATTTTCAGCTACCGCAGCGAACGCCCTGGCGTGCAGGCCCTGCGCGAGCGCGGGGCGATCGGTGTGTTTGCCGACTTCTCCAGCGAAGCCGGCGTCATGGCCTTTATCGCCGAACTTAACAGCCACACCCAGAGCCTGCGCGCGATCATCCACAACGCCTCGGCGTGGGTCGCCGAAACACCCGGCGACGAAAGCCGCGCCTTTACCGACATGTTCAGCGTACACATGCTTGCGCCCTACCTGATCAACCTGCATTGTTCACCCTTGCTGCAACGCTCGACACCGGCCGACATCGTGCATATCAGCGATGACGTGGTGCGCAAGGGCAGCCGCCAGCACATCGCCTATTGCGCCACCAAGGCCGGGCTCGACAGCCTCACGCTGTCGTTCGCTGCGCAATTCGCGCCGTTGATCAAGGTAAACGGCATCGCCCCGGCAATGGTGATGTTCAACGAAGGCGACGACGACGCCTACCGCGCCAAGGTGCTGGCCAAATCGGCATTGGGCATTGAGCCCGGGCCCGAGGTGATCTACCAGAGCGTGCGTTACCTGCTGGACAACCCCTATGTCACCGGTACCACCCTGACCGTCAACGGCGGGCGGCATATCAAGTAAGCCGTTTGTGAGGATGTTGTATGACCTTGTCCCTGCCCCAACACTACCGCGAGATCATCAAAAGCCTGGGTGAAGACCCGGAGCGTGAAGGCTTGCTCGACACCCCCAAGCGCGCGGCCAAGGCGATGCAGTACCTGTGCCACGGCTACGAACAGAACCTGGATGACATCGTCAACGGCGCGCTGTTCACTTCCGACAATGACGAGATGGTGATCCTCAAGGACATCGAGTTGTATTCGCTGTGCGAGCACCACCTGCTGCCCTTTATCGGCAAGGCCCACGTGGCCTATATTCCGACCGGCAAGGTGCTCGGCCTGTCGAAGCTGGCGCGTATCGTTGACATGTATGCGCGGCGCCTGCAGATCCAGGAAAACCTCACGCGGCAAATCGCCGACGCCATCCAGCAAGTGACCCAGGCCGCCGGCGTGGCGGTGGTGATCGAAGCCAAGCACATGTGCATGATGATGCGCGGCGTGGAGAAACAGAATTCAACCATGAACACCTCGGTGATGCTCGGCGCGTTCCGCGAGTCGAACACCACGCGCATGGAGTTCCTGCAACTGATCGGACGGAGCAAGTAGCAATGCCACAACTTCAACCAGGCATGGCGCGCATCCGGGTCAAGGACCTGTGCCTGCGCACCTACATCGGCATCAACGAGGACGAGATCCTCAACAAGCAGGATGTGCTGATCAACCTGACCATCCTGTATGCCGCCCAAGAGGCGGTGCGCGACAATGACATCGACCACGCGCTGAACTACCGCACCATCACCAAGGCCATCATTGCCCACGTCGAAGGCAACCGCTTTGCCCTGCTGGAGCGCCTGACCCAGGAGCTGCTGGACCTGGTGATGAGCAATGAATCGGTGCTGTACGCCGAAGTCGAAGTGGACAAGCCCCATGCGCTGCGCTTTGCCGAATCGGTGTCGATTACCCTGGCGGCCAGCCGCTAACCCTTGAGATTTGCGTGAGCCCTATGAACGACCAACAACGCCTCGAACTCGAAGCCGCCGCCTTCCGCCGGCTGGTGGCCCACCTGGACAGCCGCAAGGATGTGCAGAACATCGACCTGATGAACCTCTCCGGTTTCTGCCGTAACTGCTTGTCCAAGTGGTACAAGGCCGAGGCCGATGAACGCCAGATCGAGCTGAGCCTCGATGACGCCCGTGAAGTGGTGTACGGCATGCCGTACGCCGAGTGGAAAGCCCAATACCAGAAAGAAGCCAGCGCCGACCAACAGGCGGCGTTCGCCAAAGGAAAAACCCATGACTGACCTGAACACCCTGCGCAACAGCCTCAATAGCGGCGAACATGTGTTTGCCGACACCTTGGCCTTTGTTGCCGCAGGTTATGACTACCAGCCGCAAGCCTTTACCAATGGTGACGTGGAAAATGCCGCCGGGCAGAACGAGGGCTCGTGCAAGACCCTGGGTTTGGCCGTGCTGGAAGGCTTGAGCGATCAGGAAGCGCTGCTGGCGTTTGGTGAGCATTACCGTTCGGTGGTGGCGACGCCTGAGGGCAGTGACCACGGCAACATCCGTGCATTGATCGCCCATGGCCTGGCCGGTGTGACGTTCACCGCACAACCCCTGACTCGCCGCTGATTCGATTTGGAAACCCGGTCAATGTGGGAGCCGGGCTTGCCCGCGATGGCGGTGGTGACTGACACACCGCTATCGCAGGCAAGCCAGCTCCCACAGGGATTGGGTTAACACCTCAAGACCTGGGTATTGCTTGAATCGCGAGCATAAAAAAACCGGCCTCACGGCCGGTTTTTTGTTTTACCGCTCACCTCAGTCGTCGAGGTAACGCTCGGCATCCAGTGCCGCCATGCAACCCGCGCCGGCCGAGGTGATGGCCTGGCGGTACACGTGGTCTGCCACGTCACCGGCCGCGAAGATACCTTCAACGCTGGTGGCCGTGGCGTTGCCTTCACGGCCGCCCTGCACGATCAGATAACCGTCTTTCAATTCCAACTGGCCTTCGAACAGCGACGTGTTCGGCGTGTGGCCGATGGCGATGAACACGCCGTCGACTGTCAGCTCGTCGAAGCTGCCGTCGTTGTTTTTCAGGCGGGCACCGGTCACGCCCATGTTGTCGCCCAGGACTTCGTCCAGGGTAGCGTTGAGCTTGAGGATGATCTTGCCTTCAGCTACACGGGCGTGCAGCTTGTCGATCAGGATCTTCTCGGCGCGGAAGGTCTCGCGGCGGTGAACCAGGGTCACAGTGCTGGCGATGTTGGCCAGGTACAGCGCTTCTTCCACGGCAGTGTTACCGCCACCGACAACAGCCACTGGCTTGTTGCGGTAGAAGAAACCGTCGCAGGTCGCGCAGGCGGAAACGCCCTTGCCCATGAACGCTTCCTCCGACGGCAGGCCCAGGTAACGGGCGCTGGCGCCGGTGGCGATGATCAGTGCGTCACAGGTGTACACGCCGCTGTCGCCGGTCAGGCTGTAAGGCTTTTTCGAGAAATCGACCTTATTGATGTGGTCGAAGACGATCTCGGTTTCAAAGCGCTCGGCGTGTTCTTTCATGCGCTCCATCAGCACCGGGCCGGTCAGGCCGTGCACGTCGCCGGGCCAGTTGTCGACTTCGGTGGTGGTGGTCAACTGACCACCCGCCTGCATGCCGGTGATCAGCAGCGGCTTGAGGTTGGCGCGGGCCGCGTAGACGGCAGCGCTGTAACCGGCAGGGCCGGAACCGAGAATAATCACTCGCGAATGACGGGTATCAGACATGACTCACTCCTATCGACCACCCGGACAACAAGGCGGCTGGAATAAAAAAGGACCGCGAAGCACTTGGGGAAGGCTTGAACTCGCACGTCCTGAAAAATAATGGGTGCAGCGTATAGAGGGGGGCAAGATTAAGGAAATACGGAATAACAATCCAGCTCATAGGCGGTCTCTATGCAGTTGGCGTGGTTGATCGACGCCTTTGTTACTGCTGATGTCGCCGCTTTCGCCTGCGCGGCAAAGCCGGTAAGGTCGGCGCGTTCGTCCCTTTGCTCGGAGTTGTCCATGCCTGCCCCCGCTCTTTCCGGCCCGCAATACCTGCGTGAAGGCCTCAAACTGGTGCTCAGCCCTGGCCTGCGCCTGTTTGTCTTGCTGCCGCTGGCGATCAACCTGGTGCTGTTCGTCGGCTTGATCTATTTCGCCGGCCATCAGTTCAGCCTGTGGGTCGATCATTTGATGCCGACGCTGCCAAGCTGGCTGGGTTTTCTCAATTACTTGCTGTGGCCGTTGTTTGTGGTGCTGGTCACGCTGATGGTGTTTTTCACCTTCACCATGCTGGCCAATATCATCGCCGCGCCGTTCAACGGTTTTCTCTCGGAGAAAGTCGAAGTGGTGGTGCGCGGCACCGATGACTTCCCGGCGTTCAGCTGGGGCGAACTGATCGCCATGGTGCCACGCACATTGGCCCGGGAAATGCGCAAGCTGGGCTACTTCCTGCCGCGGGCCATCGGTCTGTTTATCCTGTCGTTCATTCCGGTGGTCAACCTGATCGCCGCACCGCTGTGGCTGCTGTTCGGGGTCTGGATGATGGCAATCCAGTACATCGACTACCCGGCGGATAACCACAAGCTGGGCTGGAACGAAATGCTCGCCTGGCTGCGCCAGAAGCGTTGGCAGAGCATGAGTTTCGGCGGCATCGTCTACCTGGTGCTTCTGGTGCCGGTGGTCAACCTGCTGATGATGCCGGCAGCGGTGGCTGGAGCCACGCTGTTCTGGGTACGTGAGCAAGGGGCAGAGACGATGGCCAAGTCATAAATCCATCATCCCAATGACACAATGACGACACGGCCCACGGCGACACTGTGGGTCATGACGACAGCCTCGCTCCACATCACCCTGATTACTGAAACCTTCCCGCCGGAAATCAACGGGGTGGCCAATACCCTTGGCCGCCTGTGCGACGGTTTGCGCGCGCGCGGCCATCAAATCGAGCTGGTGCGCCCGCGCCAAGGCAGCGATCAGAGTCGCGCCAGCGATGACGAATTGCTGCTGTGCCGGGGCTGGCCGTTGCCGGGCTATCCGGGCTTGCAGTGGGGCCAGTCGTCGATGCACAAATTGTTGCGCCGTTGGACTCGCCGGCGGCCGGACGTGCTGTACATCGCCACGGAAGGGCCACTGGGCTTATCCGCCCTGCGTGCCGCGCGGCGCCTGGGGATCAGTGTGGTCAGCGGTTTTCACACCAATTTCCAGCAGTACTCGAACCAATATGGCTTGAGCATGCTGAGCCGAATGGTCACGCACTACCTGCGCTGGTTTCACAACCGCTCGACCTTGACCCTGGTGCCCAGCGCCAGCCAGCGCCTGGAGCTGGAGCGCAAGCATTTCGAGCGTCTGGCCATGTTGTCTCGCGGGGTGGACAGCCAGTTGTTCCACCCTGCCAAACGCGACAATGCATTGCGGGAAAGTTGGGCGCTGAACAGTGAGCAAACCGCCGTGCTCTATGTGGGCAGGCTGGCCCAGGAGAAAAACCTGGGATTGCTCAAGCGCTGCTTCGAAACGCTGCAGGACACTTACCCTCTGCGGCAGATGAAGCTGATCATCGTCGGTGATGGCCCACAACGTCCGACGATGGAGAAAGAACTTCCGGAAGCGATCTTCTGCGGCACCTTGCGCGGTGAGGAACTGGCGCGGCACTACGCGTCAGGCGACGTGTTCCTGTTCCCCAGCCTGACCGAAACCTTCGGCAACGTGGTGTTGGAAGCGATGGCATCGGGATTGGGCGTGGTGGCCTATGACCAAGCGGCCGCGACCCAGCATATTCGCCATGGCTACAACGGCGTGCTGGCAATGCCGGGGGATGAGAACGCGTTTTGCGAGGCGGCCAACTGGCTGCTGGAGGACGCCGAAAGCCTTCGCCGTATGCGCCTTAATGCGCGCCAGCATGCGAGCCGCCAGGGGTGGCCTGCGATTATCGAACAGTTCGAACGTCAATTACGGGGTGTATGCGGCGAAAACTTTGCGCTTCCTACACAGCCTTACGTGCGATGAAACCCTAATTCTTTCCTTATATTTAAGTCAGGAACTGCTTAATGCTGAATACCAATTACTGATACCTGCTATCTGAGCAGGGCTTTCAATAATTGAGGTACGGTATATGTCAGCTTACGGAATGGGTGTACGCAATGGCGTCAACATGCCAAACGCCGAATGGACGCGTCAGCAACAATGGCTGGATAAATCCCGAGCAGAACCCCCTGTCTACGGCCAACCGGGGCATAAAGACCCGAACAAAACCGATCACACAAAAGAGCTGTACAAGGGGCCGCAGTACTAACGCCATAAAGCTCCCTGTGTAATCACAGGGAGCCCAGCCCCTCACACCAGAGTCGTCAACGCCTCACGACTGAAGGGCAGGATGTCGCCCTCGCGGCCTTCGCGCACCTTCAACGCCCAATCCGGGTCGACCAGCAGCGCACGACCTACCGCCACCAAGTCGAACTCGTCGTTATTCAGGCGCTCCAGCAGCTTCTCGAGGCTGGCCGGTTGCGCGACCTTGTCGGTGTTGACCATGAACTGCAGGAACTCGCCATCCAGGCCGACGCTGCCCACGGTGATGGTCGGCTTGCTGGTGAGCTGACGGGTCCAGCCAGCCAGGTTGAGATCGGACCCTTCGAATTCAGGCTCCCAGAAACGGCGCGTGGAGCAGTGAAAAATATCCACACCCGCGGCAGACAACGGCTTGAGAAACTCGTCCAGCGCCTCGGGGGTTTGCACCAGGCGCGCGGTGTAGTCCTGCTGTTTCCACTGGGAGAAACGGAAGATGATCGGGAAGTCCGGGCCGACGGCGGCGCGGGTGGCCTGGATCAGCTCGATGGCAAAGCGTGAGCGGTTGGCCAGGCTGCCGCCATATTCGTCGGTACGTTGGTTGCTGCCGTCCCAGAAGAACTGGTCCACCAGGTAGCCGTGGGCACCGTGGATCTCCACACCGTCCATGCCGATGCTCTGGGCATCCTTGGCGGCCTGGGCGAACGCATGGATCACGTCCTGGATGTCCTGGGTGGTCATGCCGTGGACGACCACGTTACCGTCCTTGAGTTTTTCCATCGGGCCGTACGCCGGCACGCTGGCATCAGGCTCGGTACCGATGCGACGCACGCTGCCGACATGCCACAACTGCGGGACGATCTTGCCGCCTTCGGCGTGCACAGCATCAACCACTTTCTTCCAGCCGGCCAAAGCCGCTTCGCCATAGAAGTGCGGGACGTTGGGGTAGCCGTTGGACGCCTGATGACCCACCACGGTGCCTTCAGTGATGATCAGGCCCACACCTGCAGCGGCGCGGCGACGGTAGTATTCGATGACTTTGGAATTGGGTACGCCGCCCGGCGAGAACGAGCGGGTCATCGGCGCCATGACCACACGGGTGGACAGTTGCAGAGCACCGAGCTGGAAGGGTTTGAACAAGGCTTGGACAGGCATGGGTGTACTCCACGTCAACAGGATTTATGATGCGGATAATATGGAGCGTGCAACGTGCTGGATAGCACTATTGATCTGGGTGATTAAGGTGTAAAAGCTGGACGCGGAGCGTCCGGGGAGGCGTTCCCACGCGGAGCGCGGGAACGATCAGATCCATTCAGCTCAAGGCTTTTTCGATGGCCTGGACGATGGTGGGATCGTCCGGTGCCGTGCGTGGGGAGAAACGCGCCAGCACGCGCCCATCCTTGCCCAGCAGGAATTTTTCGAAGTTCCAGGTGATATCCCCAGGAAACTCGGCGCCCTCGCCCGCCAGCAGCCGGTATAGCTGGTGACGATCCGGCCCGTTGACGTCGAGCTTGCTGCCCAACGGGAACGTCACGCCGTAGTTAAGGCTGCAGAACTCGCGGATTTCCTCTTCGCTGCCCGGTTCCTGGCCAGCAAACTGATTGCACGGCAAGCCAAGCACGGTAAAACCCTGGTCCTTGTATTGCTGGTAGAGGTTCTCCAGCGCCGCGTATTGCGGGGTCAAGCCACATTTGGAGGCCACGTTGACCACCAGTACCACCTGGCCCTTGAAGGGCGCCAGTGGCAGCTCTTGTCCGTCCAAAGCTTTGAGTTTCAGGTCGTGGAAAGCACTCATGACGAACTCCAGATATCCCATGTTCTTAGCAAAGCGGCTCGTCGAGATTACAACCCGCAAGCCTGCAATCATAGACGCCGATTACAAAACCCGCCTGTAGACTACTGAGCGGTCGGCCACGGCAAAATCGGAATCGCGGTCACGGCGTTCTGCGGGCTACCTTCGATCAGGCGGTCGCTGTACACCAGGTAAACCAGGGTATTGCGCTTCTTGTCGAGGAAGCGCACCACCTGCATGGTCTTGAACACCAGCGAGGTGCGTTCCTTGAACACTTCGTCGCCATCCTTGAGCTCGCCCTTGAAGCGGATCGGGCCCACCTGGCGGCACGCGATCGAAGCTTCGGCGCGGTCTTCGGCCAAGCCCAGGCCGCCTTTGACGCCGCCGGTCTTGGCACGCGACAGGTAGCAGGTCACCCCATCGACCTTGGGATCGTCAAACGCTTCGACGACGATCCGGTCGTTGGGGCCGACGAATTTGAACACGGTCGACACCTGGCCGATTTCTTCAGCCGAGGCCAGCAACGGCATGGCCAGGAGCAGGCCGAGTAATCCCTTCATCACGCGCATCGTGTATTCCTTACGTTTAAACCAGGATCAGGTTATCGCGGTGCACCAGTTCCGGCTCCGCCATATAACCCAACAGACTCACAATCGCGTCAGACGACTGCCCAATGATTTTCTGCGCTTCCAGGGCGCTGTAGTTGGCCAGGCCACGGGCGATCTCACGACCGTCGGGCGCGACGCACACCACCATCTCGCCACGGCGGAAGCTGCCCTGCACCAACTTGACGCCTACCGGCAGCAAACTCTTGTTGCCCTGGGACAATGCCGATACCGCGCCCTCGTCCAGCACCAGGGTGCCACGGGTTTGCAGATGACCGGCCAGCCACTGTTTGCGCGCCGCCAGCATGCCGCGTTCCGGCGACAGCAACGTGCCGATGCGCTCGCCGGCCTTGAGCCGGTCCAGCACACGCTCGATACGCCCGCCGACGATGATGGTGTGGGCGCCGGAACGTGCGGCCAGGCGCGCAGCGCGCAACTTGGTCTGCATGCCGCCACGGCCCAGGGCACCGCCGACGCTGCCGGCCACGGCATCCAGCGCCGGGTCATCGGCGCGCGCTTCATAGATCAACTGGGCGTCGGGGTTGTTGCGCGGGTCGGCGTCGAACATGCCGTCGCGGTCGGTGAGGATTACCAACAGGTCGGCCTCCACCAGGTTGGCCACCAGGGCGGCCAGGGTGTCGTTGTCGCCGAAGCGGATTTCGTCGGTGACCACGGTGTCGTTTTCGTTGATCACCGGGATGACTTTCAGCTCCACCAGCGCGCGCAAGGTGCTGCGGGCGTTGAGGTAGCGCTTGCGGTCGGACAGGTCGTCGTGGGTCAGCAGGATCTGCGCCGTGTGGCGGCCGTGCTCGGCAAAGCTGGATTCCCAGGCTTGCACCAGGCCCATCTGGCCGATGGCGGCGGCGGCTTGCAGTTCGTGCATCGCGCTGGGTCGCGCGGTCCAGCCGAGGCGGCTCATCCCGGCGGCAACGGCCCCGGACGACACCAACACCAACTCGACGCCAGCCTCATGCAAGGCCACCATCTGCTCGACCCAGACGCTCATGGCTGCACGATCGAGCCCCTTGCCATCCGCCGTCAGCAGCGCACTTCCGATCTTTACGACCCAGCGCTGCGCACCTGTCACTTTGCTCCGCATCATCTTCAACCTTAGATTGAGGGCTGCGCGACCCAGCGCGGCCCATAACGTTAAACCCGGATACTAAAACGCCGCTCTTAAGGAGCGGCGTTCAAGTTTATCGCAACGGATCAGTCGCGCACGTAAATGATTTCCGGACCGTCTTCATCATCCACGTCTTCTTCGTCCCAATCGTCGTCGCCGATATCATGGACCGACTTCACGCCACTGCGGCGCAGGGCACGCTGGTCATCCAGGGCCTGCAACTGGGCGCGGGCTTCGTCTTCGATCTGCTGATCGAGTTCGGCCAGCTCAGCCTTGAACACAGGGTCGGCCGCCAGGCGGTCGGCGCGGTCTTCGAGGTAGCGCATGATGTCGCGGGTCAGGCGCTCGGTGCCTTCTTTGGCGATGGCCGAGATCACGTAGACCGGACCTTCCCACTCCAGGCGATCGACGATTTCCTTGACGCGCTCTTCGTGCTCTTCTTCGAGGATCTGGTCGCACTTGTTCAGGACCAACCAACGATCACGCTCGGCCAGGGCCGGACTGAACTTGGTCAGCTCGCTGACGATCACTTCGGCGGCGTCCGGTGCGCTGGTGTCATCCAGCGGCGCCATGTCGACGAGGTGCAGCAGCAAACGGGTGCGGGACAAGTGCTTGAGGAAGCGAATGCCCAGGCCCGCGCCGTCGGAAGCACCTTCGATCAGGCCTGGAATGTCGGCGACCACGAAGCTTTTCCAGCGGTCGACGCTGACCACGCCCAGGTTTGGCACCAGGGTGGTGAACGGGTAGTCGGCGACTTTCGGCTTGGCGGCCGACACCGAGCGGATGAAGGTACTTTTACCGGCGTTAGGCAAGCCCAGCAGGCCAACGTCAGCCAGTACTTTCATTTCCAGCTTGAGGTCACGCTGCTCGCCCGGCTTGCCCGGCGTGGTCTGGCGTGGTGCACGGTTGGTACTGGACTTGAATCGGGTGTTACCCAGACCGTGCCAGCCGCCCTGCACAACCATCAGTTTCTGGCCGGCCTTGGTCAGGTCGCCAATCACTTCCTGGGTGGCCGAGTCGATGATGGTGGTGCCGACCGGTACACGCAGTACCAGGTCTTCGCCTTTTTTACCGGTGCAGTCGGTGCTGCCGCCGTTGGAGCCACGCTCGGCATCGAAGTGCCGGGTGTAACGGTAGTCGACCAGGGTGTTGAGGTTTTCGTCGGCCATCATGTAGATGGAACCGCCGTCACCGCCGTCACCGCCGTTTGGGCCACCGTTTTCGATGAACTTTTCGCGACGGAAACTCATGCAACCGTTACCGCCGTCGCCTGCTTTTACTCGGATGGAAACTTCATCAACGAACTTCATAACAAAACGCCTCTCGCCGCACGGACGAGCTTAAGAAACCAAGACATAAGACTCTTGCAAAAATGAGCGCAGCGACCTCAATCAGCGACCGCATATCCAGCGCTTGAGCTCATTACAAACAGCTTTGCAAGAGACTCACTCCACAAACGAAAAAGCCCCGTCGCAAGACAGGGCTTTTCCAGCGATCTCGCAATTAAGCTGCGACAACGCTCACGTAACGGCGGTTGAACGCGCCTTTTACTTCAAACTTGATCACGCCTTCGATTTTCGCGAAGAGAGTGTGATCTTTACCCATGCCTACACCGTAACCGGCGTGGAATTGGGTGCCGCGCTGACGCACGATGATGTTGCCCGGAATGATTTTCTGGCCGCCATACATCTTGACGCCAAGGCGTTTGGCTTCTGAATCGCGACCGTTACGGGTACTACCACCAGCTTTTTTGTGTGCCATGAGTCAATTCTCCTAGTGAGGAATTAGGCTGAAATTAAGCCTGAATACCGGTGATTTTGATCTCGGTGTACCACTGGCGGTGGCCCATACGCTTCATGTGGTGCTTACGACGACGGAACTTGATGATGCGGACTTTATCGTGACGACCTTGGGAGATCACTTCAGCCACAACGGTAGCGCCAGCAACAACTGGAGCGCCGATGTTCACGTCATCGCCATTGGCGACCAACAGAACGCGATCAAAAGTAACGGATTCGCCGGTAGCGATTTCCAGTTTTTCGATCTTCAGGTATTCACCTGGGGCGACCTTGTATTGCTTGCCACCAGTAACAATTACTGCGTACGACATGGTATTTCTCCGATAATCCTGCTCACCCAGCTCTTTATAAGAAGAGGTATTGGCTGGCATGGCTGCATGGGATGGACGTCCCGAATGCAATTGCGTAAGGCAGGTGCTGCCCAGGAAGTTCAGGGTGCGCGATTGTACGCAAGCTAAAGAAGGCTTGCAAGGGGCCGTCCATCGCGCCTTGACACCCGGGGGTGAGGGTCCTAGCATGCCGCGCAACCCTTCTGGAGCGACTGTCGCTGATGCAACCCCAAGCCTTCTACCGCGCGGTCGCGGACGATTTTAGCGCCGTCGATGGCATCATCAAGAAGCAGCTGACTTCTAAAGTGCCGCTGGTCTCCAAAATTGGCGACTACATTACGTCGGCCGGCGGCAAACGTCTGCGTCCTTTATTAGTGTTGCTGTGTGGCAAGGCCCTGGGCCGCGAAGGCGATGACCTGCGCCTGCTGGCCGCCACCATCGAATTCCTGCACACCGCTACCCTGCTGCATGACGACGTGGTCGACATGTCCGGCATGCGCCGTGGCCGCGAGACCGCCAACGCCATGTGGGGCAACGCCCCGAGCGTACTGGTCGGCGACTTCCTGTATTCGCGCTCGTTCGAAATGATGGTCGAACTGGGCTCGATGCCGGTGATGAAGATTCTGTCGCAGGCCACGCGCATCATCGCCGAAGGCGAAGTGTTGCAGCTGTCCAAGGTGCGCGACGCCAGCACCACCGAAGAAACCTATATGGAAGTGATTCGCGGCAAAACCGCGATGCTCTTCGAAGCCTCCACCCACAGTGCTGCCGCGTTGTGTGGCGCCACCGCCGAACAGGCCGAAGCCCTGCGCACCTTTGGCGATCACCTGGGCGTGGCGTTCCAATTGGTCGACGACCTGCTCGACTACCGTGGCGACGCCGAAACCCTGGGCAAGAACGTCGGTGACGACCTGGCCGAAGGCAAGCCGACCCTGCCGCTGATCTACACCATGCGCGAAGGCACGCCAGAACAGGCTGCCCTGGTGCGCAAGGCGATCCAGAAAGGCGGGATCGAAGACCTGGAAAGCATCCGCGAAGCCGTGGAAGCCTCGGGCTCGCTGGACTACACCGCGCAGTTGGCCCGTGACTACGTGGCCCGCGCCATCCAGTGCCTGGAAGCCCTGCCAGCCAGTGAATACCGGGATGCCCTGGTTGAGCTGAGTGAGTTTGCGGTGGCGCGTACGCACTGATTCAGCATTGATTAATGTGGGAGCTGGCTTGCCTGCGATAGCTTTAGTGAATTCACTAAAGCTATCGCAGGCAAGCCAGCTCCCACATTAGACCGAGCCAAGC